>DAOUVS010000070.1 GCA_030667525.1 Candidatus Zixiibacteriota bacterium
CCGCGATGCGATACTGGTCATACCTCTGATCCTTCCGATCCGGTTGATCCTACGGCAACAAGTGTTTGCCACAGTCACTTCTATAACTCAATGACTCGCTGGGGTATGGATATTAGTGGCGGTGGCGATTTTACCAACGCCGTTATTGTCAGCGATCCTTCATGGACGGTGAATTCAGACAATTATTATATGGACGTTTTCTACGTTGATGATCTCTGGCCAGGTGGTATTGTTCAGGGTGAAGGCATGTTGACCATTGATCCTATTAAATGGTTCCGTTTCCCATGTGTTGACGCTGAAGAAGCTCCGGTTCTGGTTTATGAACCGACCGGTATTTTTGAGTCGACACCTTCCTGGACAAAACCGGGCGTTGAAAAAGTGGTTGACGTAACACTTACCAATATTGGTAATACAGTGCTATCTATCAGCAGTATTGTTGCTCAGGAAGATCCTGACCAAAATCCCTCTTATGATGGCTGGTTGACAGTTGATGAGCGTGGATTCGGCGGAACGATTAGCGCAGTTGTTCCTATGAACTCATTTGATATTGGTTTGAAAATAAATACCGGTGGTATCATCAACGAAACGGCTGTGTTAAAAGGTCGTGTGATATTCAATTCCGACGCCGGCAATGGTGCCGATACCCTTAGAATCGGCTTTATTGTTGCTGATAACGTTCAACAATATTCTCAGGATACCCTCTTGACTCAGCATATCGGTATAACGGTTGCCAATAATGGCAATTATTCTGGTGGCTTATACGATTCTGTTGGCCATATGGATTTCCATATTCTTGGTAAGCTTGGTATCGAACAGGATACCTGTAAACCAGGCTATGGTAACTACCAAAACGTATATATGTCCGAAGGTGCTCCGTTTGTTGTCAGGAATACTCTCGACGGGGCCAGAATTAGTACCTCAGTTGCAAGCCATAGTTCATTCTCGGAACAACCTGACACTGATATCAAAGACGGTTTCCGTCCGATAACAGCTGTAGAGGATGAAGTGAATGCCGGATTTGCAGACTACATGGTCTCCGGTGAATTTGTAACGGCTGACTCGGCGATTGGAATGAAGAATATACTTATTGCACCGATGACCAGTGCTGATACCTCTGATTTCTTTGTTCTGGTAACCAAATTCTGGAACAAATCCGGCGCAACACTGAATGATGTAATTGTCGGAACTGTAGAAGATTGGGATATCCCGAGTGACACTGGTTCACGTAATTGGTCCAGTTTTGACGATACTCGTAAATTGATGTTTATGTATGGCTGGGAAGCTGGTCAGGCGGATACATTCTGTAATCCTACAACTATGGGTAATAACGCTGCTTTATCAGATGAGCGTTATGGTGGTTCTGCTTTCTTTGGCGGTTATCAATTTAAACCATTCGGCATTAAAGCAGCCGATAGATACGAAAAGGCCCAGGGTTCATTTACATTTAAGAGGACTAACTGGATGGGTCAGGATGTAAATAACCATATCCCGGCTCAGAGATTGTATGATACTCTATCGGGATATTTCTTCGGTTATAGCCCTTGGAGAGCCGACGATGGTGGTTTAGCAGGTCCTGAATCGCTTTATCAGGATCTTGCCATGATCACCAGTTATGGTATGTTTAATCTCGGCGTTGCTGATACTCTTGTCTTTGTCAAATTCCTGGCATCGGAGTATCAATATGGTTTAGGAGGTATTCAGCATACCATTGATCAGGCCAGAGCATATACATTACAATATGCCTGCTGTGAAATCTGGGGTATTCCGGGTGATGTCGATGTTAGTGGCAGTGTTAATATAAATGATATTGTATATTTGATTAACTACAAGTACAAGGGTGGTTCTGGAGTTTTATGGCCTTCAGCTACTTATGATGCAGGGACTGTTTATGACAACTGCGATCTTCTTGGTGATGCCACTGGAGATGGCAGTGTTAATATAAATGATATTGTATATTTGATTAACTACAAGTATAAAGGTGGACCGGATCCGTTCTGTCAGTATGTCCTCAACTTTTAATGCCGATGCATTAATGTCTTGAATATTGATTTATTCATATTTCATGAAGCTGTTCGAAAGGACAGCTTCATGAATTTATTGAAAGATATTATTGTATTGTCCGACAACAGGTTTTTTAAAATGGCGATTACAGCGGCTTAAAACACTGAGAATTTCAAATATTTGTGCGGGTTCTGCTCGATATCGGTTACAAGATTATTTATCCGAACGACCAGATTTTTTATCTCCTGATATAGCTCATCATCGTTAACCATCGCTCCAGCCGTGCCCTGACCCTGATTTATCTTGGATAAAATTGAATCAATCCGACCAGTTGACGAATTCAGATTGTCATACAGTTTTGGATCACCCAGCAATTTACCGATGGTACCGGAATTGCTGTTAGCCTTGGACGTCACATCGGCCAGATCAGTTGAAATATTTTCCATAGCACTGGTGATTCTCTCCTGATTTTTTTGCAATCCATCCATCAGGATTGTCATTGAGGCAATCAAGCCGGTTAATTCGACATGAAGTTGATTATTTACTAATAATTGGCCAATTGTCCCTTCACCATCTTTAAGCCCAGCGGTAATTTCACAAAGATTACCCATTACCTTGCGAGAGCTGGTGACCAACTCCTCGCCTTCAGACATGATGGCAGCCAGATTACCGGTGGCATCGGTCCTAATGGCGCCATCTTCGGCGATCAACGGTTTCCCCAAAGTGCCGGGAATGATTTCAACATACTTATCACCCAGCATTCCAATTGTTCCCAGTTTTATGCTGGCGTCGATGGTAATCATATTGGTGACAGATTCTTTGACGCGCAGTTTTAATTCTATTTGGCCGGCCGAATCGAGATTAACAAATTTTATTGAAGTTACATTACCGACCTCGACCCCCGCGATCCAAACCGGGGCTCCCTTAACCAGACCATTGACATTGTCGAAATAGGCAATATATCTAACTTTTTTATCAAAGATCGAGGTGCCGCTTCCGGAGAATGAGGCCCAGAGGAGAACAAATAAAGCGATTGTTATCAGAACGCCAACTTTTATCTCACCCCATTTAACTTTTGTTGATTTTATCATATTATCCTCAATCTAAATAAACTCATTTTTTTGAACATTTGCAATAGAATCCCTGAAAGGTTTTAAGAATTCAACAATGCGGGAATCATCGGCCTGCCGTAATTGAGTAATATCACCGTCAAAAATACTTTTCCCCGAATCTATAACAATAAATTTTTTGGAAATCTCAAATGCGTCTGCTATCTGATGAGTTACAATAATTGAGGTAACCTTCTTAAATTCTGTCAGACGGTTTATCAAACTAAGGATATTACTTGCCATACTTGGATCAAGTCCGGTGGTCGGTTCATCGTAAAGCATTATCTTCGGATCGGTTGACAATAATGCTCGCCCGATAGCCACCCTTCTTTGCATTCCGCCGGATAATTCGTCGGGGAGTTTATCAATAATATCCTCGGACAAGCCGACAAACCCAAGCATTTCGCGAACTTTTTCACCTATTTCGTCAAATCGCATCTTTGAATGTTCCAATAGATAATAGCCGATATTTTCACCGACCGTCATCGAATCGAATAAAGCTCCATCCTGAAAAACCATTCCGATCCTTTTCCTGATTTCGCGAAGTACTCTTGGGCGGACTCCGCAGATATTTGTATCTTCAATCAGAATGTCACCCTCATCAGGTTTGGCAAGACCAAGTATTAACCGCAATATTGTCGATTTCCCAGAGCCGGACTGCCCCATAATAACACGAGCCTCACCGGTCGGTATTCTAAACGAGAGATTTTCCAGTACCGGTTTGTCTCCATAAGAGAAACTGACATTGCGAAATTCTATCAAAAGTAACCCCTTAAAAATGAATAGACTACTTTGGTAACTATAAAATTGGCAATCAATATTGTAATCGAGGCAATCACTACCGATTCGGTTGTGGCGCGGCCAACACCTTTGGTTCCACCTTCGGCAGTGAATCCTTTATAACACGAGATAAAACCGATCACAAAGGCAAATACAAACGGTTTCGCTATACCAATAAACAGATTGCCGAAATTCAGACGATCTATAACCGCCGTCCAATATGTTAACGATGTTATATGCGAAATAAAAATAGCTATCATCCAGCCGCCGACAATAGCGATAACATCGCAGACTATTGTCAACACCGGAACCATGACAATTAAAGCAATCAATCTTGGAGCGGCAAGTTTCTTGATCGGATCAATACCGAAAGCAACCATAGCATCAAGTTGTTTCGATGATTTCATCGAACCGATCTCGGCGGTGATACCGGAGGCGACTCGGGCGGCGACCATGACACCGGTTAAGACCGGTCCCAGTTCTCGGATAATGGCAATCGCCATAATTCGCCCAAGATAATTTTTGCTGCCAAAATCGGCCAGCTCATTGGAAAATTGGAGCGCCATTCCTTGTCCGGCCGAAATACCGGTCAAGACAACCAGAAAAAGCGATCCGACACCAATTAAATACATCTGCTCAAATGTTTCGGACACGTAAAATGGACGGCCGTATAATGAGGCGACCATCCGGCCAGAAAAGATGAATAGCCTTTGGGATTCATAGGCGAAATGTTTGAACCATTCTATAAGGAATTGAACCGGTTTCATTTAATCCTGTTTGATCCTTCTGATCTTTCCAGCCTTATTGATTTCATATCTACTGCTTTAATTGTAGAATTACCAATGCCTAATGTCAAGGCATCTTTTTAGAGAATATTTTGATAAAAATATGATTTGGAAATTATATAACTTCCACCGCCAGCATATAACTGAGAAGTTTCAAAGTTCCTGCTTTTCCTTCCGGGCCGACTTCCATTTCAGGGCCGACACATGACGGGCATCCTTTAAGGCAGGGACAATCTTTAATCTGTTTACGGCAGGCTTCAAAAAGATCACTTGAGATATTAAACAGCTTCTCCGAATAACCGACACCGTCGGGAATATTTTCATAAATATAAACTGTCGGCAATTCGCTAAATGGCGAACGGATCTGACTTATCGAACGCAAATCACGCGGGTCGCACATCAGCCAGAGCGGTGCAATTTTCCCGAGAATATTTGCCAACCCGCGAAGCGAACCGCCAAAATCCTCACCCTCAAGTTTGAGTTTGAAACGAACATCGCCGGGAAAAGAGTACCAAAAAGAGGAAGTCTGAAGTTCTATTTCAGGAAGCAGGATAGTTCCCGAACCAACATTTTCGTGCGTATGAAATTTTATCTTTTTAAACAGCACCGTCACCGAGGTCACTTTCACCTCACCCCATGAAATGGTCATATCGGTTCTATTTTCCTGGTCGGTAATATTTAAAACGGTCAGATCCGATTTGGTTTCGGCATCGGTGTAATAGTCAACTTCGGCCTCTTTGACATACGCTTTTTTCCCCTCCCAGTCAAGTTCGGTCACCTGAAACGATTTGGCATCGTGCAGATAGATCGCTTCCGGGTGCAAAAATATCGGTGCCGAATAATAATCAACCTCACCGATCACACGGTTTTTATCGGTCTGATTGAGAATGACAAAATTATCGGGTGAAGCTGAACGAAGCGAAATCTGCTGCGCCGGGTACACCTCGGATGACCAGTGGTACTTTCCCCCGGCCTGCCGAAGAATATTCTGCGACTCAAGATAATCCAATATTTCGTCGGTCCCATCGCGACGGAATTTTTCGTCGGCATGTAACGGCAATTCAAAGCTGGCGCATTTAATATGGTTAGTGCTGATGATTAGATTATCAGGATCGATTATTCCCATCTCAGGGGTTTTTTTGAACAGGTAATCCGACTCGCGCGCCAAAAACTGATTGATCGCCGAACTGTTGGCGACAAAAATCGTCAGTGATGTCCCCGATCTTCGTCCGGCCCGACCTGCCTGTTGCCAGACTGATGATATTGAACCGGGATAACCGACAATGATCGAGACATCAAGCGCGCCAATATCAATCCCAAGTTCAAGGGCGTTGGTTGAGACAACCCCGGTTATTTCGCCGCTGCGCAAACCGCGTTCTATTTCGCGTCTTTGGTTAGGCAGATAACCGCCGCGGTATCCTGCCACCCTAATATTTTTCCCAAACGGTTCGGAAAAAGTCTCGCGCAGGTATCGTAGAAGGACTTCGACATGGAGTCTGTAATGCGCAAAAATAATCGTCTGGATACCTTCGCGAATAAATTTCTCACCGAGTCTTCGGGATTCTTTGAGCGCTGAACGTCTGATACCCAACTGCTTGTTGACCACCGGTGGGTTATATAAGATAAAATGTTTATCTCCCGATGGTGCACCATTTTTATTAATCAGGTTTACTTTGCGGCCGATAATTTTTTCGGCCAGTTCATCAGGATTGGCGATTGTTGCCGAACAGCAGATAAAGGTCGGGTTCGAACCATAAAACTGGCAGATCCGTTTCAGTCGTCTGATAACATTGGCCAGATGCGAACCGAATATTCCTCGATAATGATGAATCTCATCAATAACAATATAATTTAGATTCTCAAATAGTTTGATCCATTTGGTATGGTGGGGGAGGATCCCGGCGTGAAGCATATCGGGGTTGGTCACCACAATATGTCCCGCCGAACGGATTAATCTTCGAGCAGTTTGTGGCGTGTCTCCATCGAATGTAAATGTTTTTATGTCAACATCAAGAGTATCGATCAGAGTGGTCAACTCGGCCAGTTGATCCTGCGATAACGCTTTGGTCGGAAACAGATACAGCGCCCGCGATGATCTGTTTTTTATAACTGCGTCGAGGACCGGAATATTATAACAGAGGGTTTTCCCCGATGCGGTTGGTGTTACGACAACAGTGTCGTTTCCATTTTGAATCGATTCGATCGCCTCTCTTTGATGAGAATACAGTTGTCTGGCACCCTGGCGTTTCAGAATATTTGTCAATCGCTGGTCAATTGATTCGGGATAATCTTCATAGATCCCTTCTTTGGCTGGGAAATGTTTCCAGTGCGCGATATTGTCGGCAATTGATTTGTCGGTTTTGAAAGAATCAAGCAGTTGATATATATTCATCGCAGTTACATTTTTCCCGTAAGTTTGCGTCGGCACATGTCACAGAATTTATCACCTTTGGAATCAATATCAAACATCTTCTGACTATAATAATTAATACATTTCGGGTTCCGGCAACTGGAAATATTAAAAAGAGGGGAGAGATGAAAAATTGTTTGTTTAAACAGCCGAGTAAATATTTTTTTTTCATCCTCAGGAAGTCCGTAAAACTCCTGACGAATTCTGAATAACGATACCACCGCTGTTCGTGAGACCGTATCGGAATGGCCGATAACGTAAGCCTCATCCGGCAGATAGGCATCTTCCTCAAGCAGACCAAAGATAAATTCGCGCTGGTTGGCCTTAACCCGTTCGAGCTTATTCAATATAACGCTGGCGTAATTTTGACCCCGGATAACATTATACGATTCCTGTGGAACTTTCATCCCTTTAAGAATATCAACCGAACGGTCGAAAACCGGACCAATACTGGTTGCCAGACGATTGACCATAATAAAATCAACATCACCCAAGGGAACCAGAACAATTTTAGCTTTCAATTATGCCACATCCTATTTTGGCAAAGAGAATTTTAAAACCTCTTCCTATTCAGCAAAAAAGAATCTATTTTGTGAACCGTATGGAGAAATCACAATCTCCATTTTGACGGCACATTTCGGGCACCAACCAACAAACGCATCACCCTTCTTATTAAGATATATTCTGGAATAGATTCGGCAACATTTAAAAACTATACCGAGGTGCGGGCGTGTTGTTTTTTTATCTTTTTCCATTCCAATGGTCAAAGCAGTATTAATTCTGGTTGTATCAGCAGCAGGCGCTGATAGGTGTTTGCGATTCTTTATAACGCTCCTGATCCAATTGGCGACCAATATGAACTTCAGCAATATCATCCATCAAAATATACATTTCCGCCACCCAGGGACTTCCGCCAAAAGATGCAGTATGTTTGTCATCTACCCAGCTTTCATCGCCCTTATGTTTGCGCCATGAAATAAAAAAATCACCCTTTATTTCACGATGCCAATCGGTTTCATTGCGATTTCCTTCAATAGCTCTGACTGCGTGACTGCTGCCATCGCGCATTTTGAATATTACTTCATGAATATCCTCAGGAATAACAATATCATGTTTCTGAATTAGTCCGAGTTCATCAAACAGTTTTCGCCATTTTTCCGATCTGGTCATTTTATCTCTCCCGATCTATATCGATCAATAAATTTCAATTTTTTCGGCTTACCTCTACCTCTTTCATTATCGCAACCGAAGATGATGAGCCGATTCGTTCGGCTCCGGCATCAATTAAAGCCTCCATATCGGCCAAACATTTGATCCCGCCCGATGCTTTCACCTTAATTTGATTTTCGGCTGCTTTGTATAATCGCTTAACCATCTCAACTGTCGCCACGCCAAAAAAACCGGTAGCGGTTTTGACATATTGCGCCCCGCCGTTTATTACTGCTTTGGTCGCTTCAATTTGAGCCTCGGGCGAAATTCGAGGCGCTTCAATGATAACTTTCAGCAAAACGTTGTCAGGCAGTGCCTCCCGAATAGAAAGAATCTCATTTTCAACTTTTTTATATTCCCCCATAGCGAGAAGACCGATATTGGCGACCATATCGATTTCATCAGCGCCATCCTCAACACCTTTGACCGCCTCGGCGATTTTTATATCGGTTCGATTGGCCGAAAGTGGAAATCCTGCCACCGAAATGATTTTCACATCTGAGCCGGTCAGTTCTTTTTTCGCCACAGATACCCAGTAGGGGTTTATCGCAATTCCGAGCATATCGTACTGTTTTGCCTCGCGGCAGAGATTAATAATTGCCTTCAGGTCGACTTCGGGATATAACAGCGCATGGTCAAAATATCTGTTCAGGTTTTTTGTCATAATTTATTCTTTGTAATTTTTAATTTTTTAATTGGTTGTAGAAACTTTGCCCGGGGAATATGTAATCTATTTTAAAAATTTCCGCCAAAGTTGAAGCAACATCAGCGAATGTTCCGCGTGTTCCCAGGTTCTGACCGCTTTTCATCTGATTGTTATAAACCAGTAGCGGTACATATTCACGGGTATGGTCGGTTGAATATTTTAAGGTTGGGTCGCAACCATGGTCAGCCGTAATTATCAGCAAATCATCCTCTTTCAATTTCTCCAAAACGTCATTTAACTTTTTATCTGCTGCTTCCAATCCTTTTCCAAACGCCTCAACATCGTTTCGGTGCCCCCAAAGCACATCAAAATCAACAAGATTGGCGAAAATCAGACCATAGTCTGTTATGGTCATCTCGTCAATCACTTTTGCCATCACCTCGTCATTATTTTTTGTTTTGATCGCCTTGCTGAACCGGCGTCCGGCAAACAGATCATATATTTTCCCAATCGAAATAACCGGTATATTTTTGGCGTTAAGCTTGTCCAGTATCGTATCTGATAGTGGTTTCTGTGAAAAATCTTTTCGATTGGTTGTTCTGACAAAATTGCCCGGCTGACCGATAAACGGACGCGCAATAACCCGACCGACCGCATGTTCATTAATTAGTATCTTGCGGGCAATCCGGCATATTTCATACTGCTTTTCAATTGAGATAATATCTTCATGGGCCGCCAACTGGAAAACTGAATCGGCCGACGTATATAAAATAATCTCGCCCGATTTAAAATGCTGCTCTCCCAGTTGTTTAATTATTTCGGTTCCACTGGCCGGATAATTTCCGATCGTTTTTATGTTCGCCATTTTTTCAAATTCAGTTACAAGCTCAGCAGGGAATCCGTCGGGATAAACCGGAAACGGCTTTTCAAGAATAACTCCCCCGATTTCCCAATGTCCCGAGGTCGAATCTTTACCAGCCGATTTAGCCGCCATCTTTCCATAGCAACCCTGAGGTCGATCAACCGGTCCAATACCATTTATAGGAGTTATATTGCCCAATCCCAATTTTTCACAATTCGGCATCTTCAGACCATTTAATTGACGCGCAATATTCGGGATTGTGGCTGCCTCGGAATCACCATAATCGGCCGCATCTGGCAAAGCGCCGACTCCGCAGGCATCGAATATTAATAAAATCACTCGTTTAATCATATTGTGAATTTATGCAAAAATCTTTTCTCCTGCCAATAAAAAAGCCCCGTTTTGAGACGGGGCCTTAAATCTTGTTATAATTCTTGTTAAATTCCCGAAACATCAATCAGAAAATAAGATTGCGAACCATTTGAGATCGTTTTGATTTTTATTTCTCCATCAGCCGTAGTTTTGGTTCCCTCACTTATGTATTCGAAGCTATAATCTTCTTTGACAAGAATTCCTACTTTGTAAGCCAAATATGAAGTTCCATGCATTTTCCTTTGATCAATCCGCGTTTCCAGTACCTTACCGCTTCCATCTTCACATTCATATTCACTTTGAAACGGAACAATCGTATTGCCTATCGATTCAATTATGGCACAATCATATCCATACTCTTTTACAAAACCCTTCACCGTATAGGTAGATATGGCATCCTGCGTTTTTCCATCCTGAAGCATTACTTTAATATTATTGCTCCATTTATAACCGACCGAAACCGGTTCATCCGGATAACGGGGAGCAAGCTGCTCGTATAACTTTTTAACATATTCAATTTTTTCTATTGAATTTGTATCCCCCGGGAAAATATCAAGATTAACGGCATGGATATCCTGAATATATTCCATGACGCTGCTATCCTGAACAGTTTTCATTTTAGTGGAGTCGTTTTTGTCGGGTTGTTCTATTTCATAATAATATGTTAATCTCAGTCTGGCCGAATTTTCATCAATAACATTCAATACTTCCTCAACCGATTCACTCTTATGGCTGCTATTTTTAACTGAAACAAGCGAATCGTTTTCGAAGTATTCCGTATGGCTTTTGCTTGAGCTACTCCAACGGACACTCTGATTTTCATTAAATTTGAGCCGTAAAATTACTTCTTTATTTTCAGTCCCGCATTGAAACAGACTTATAGATAGCAATAAAATAAAAACAGAACAGAACAAGAGATTCTTTTTCATCTGGAACCTCCTGAAATGTTGGTGAAAATCAGATGTCTGCCGAGCGAACCAGGCGCCGCCGCAACAATAGCTGTGAAGATTTGCGAATCCGATTTTTCCGATAACTCCGCATTATTTTCCGCCAAAATATATGGAGAGGAACCACTTGTTGCCTGTGAACTGAACTGAGTCCGGTTTTGAATTGAATTGGAGAGCATAATCGCGCCAAATAATAAAACAAACGAAGCTGCCAATGGAATCAAATATCTATTGATAATACTCATCGGTTCGGCCTTGACTCGTCCAGGCAGTTCGGCTTTTTCATTATCACCGCTAAAAGTCCTGGCCAGTATCGATTCTTCCATCTGTTGCCAGTAATAATCACCCGGATCGGGCGTTGTTATGGATTGTAACTCAAGAATTAATTGTCTGTTTGTTTTTAGCTGTTTCTGGCAATCCAAACATTCTTTAAGATGATTATCAATCTGATCAAATATCTCTTTGTCAATTTGATTTAAAATGTAATCATCAAGATGAGACTGAACTTGGCGGCAGAACATATCTCTCACCTTCCTTTGTCGTCCGTTTGCAACCACTTACGCAGTTTTGTTCTGGCAATATGAAGATTTGAGCGAACTGTTGCTTGAGGGCATTGCAATATTCCTGCAACTTCTTTTTTGGAAAAACCCTCTAAATCGTGAAGGATAACAGTCACCCTCTGCTTGGGCGGCAGTTTCTTTATTGCCTGTTTTATCCTGTCTAATAACTCTTTGTTTTCAATTATCTGGTCCGGTCTATCAGCCTTGTCGATTAATTCGATTTTGGGCGAACCTGGTATATCTTTATCGGCATCAATTGAAACAAATCCTTTTTGTTTCCAACGAATAAGATCAATGGCATAATTGGTAGCGATACGCATTAGAAAACTTGCGAAATAGTCCACATTTTTCAATTGATCCCGACGGTTGTAAATTCTTACAAATGCTTCCTGTGTAACATCATCGGCATCAAGGTGGTTTCCCAGCATTTGAAAAGCAACCGAATAAACCCTTTTCTTAAACCTCCCGATCAGTTGGGCAAATGCCTCCTGATCTCCATCTATAAAGCTTTGAACCAGATCCTTTACATTTGTTTCCATAAGGACCCAGAATTAATTATTTTCAA
>DAOUVS010000218.1 GCA_030667525.1 Candidatus Zixiibacteriota bacterium
ATTGATCTAAAAAGTATGAATAGCAAAGTTTATAAGAAGGTATGCAAAGCAAAGTTGGAACCGGTTTTGGAAAATATTAAAATATTTTATGATTCCGGCGTTCACCTTGAAATAACCAATCTGCTGATAACCGGATTAAATGATACCGATTCAGATATCGAAGCGATAACCGATTTTATTGCCTCTGTTTCAAAATCGATCCCAACGCATTTTTCAGCCTATTACCCGACTTACAAAATGGACCGACCGGCAACATCACCTGAACGAATGCTTCGGGCTTATGAAATCGCCACGGCCAAACTTGATTATGTTTATCTCGGGAATATGAACCTTCCGGGGAAATCAGATACCTTTTGCCCTGAATGCGGCACTGTTTTAATAAGTCGTTTAGGATATAAGACCAATGTTTCCGGATTGAAAAACCGTCATTGCGCCAATTGCGGAAAAAAGATAAATATTGTGAATTGAAAATCTATATTATTGAATTTAGATTAAATCCCTCACACCGATAACTAAAAGGTGTAAAAGAAATTATAATTAAAGCATAATATTATGCTGGTTGATTATAAGGAATCAATTGTTATATTTAAGTTAGAAATATGTTTAAACGAAAACTAATATTTGTTTTATCTTTTGCCCTGCTTCTGATTGTACCCTCTATTTGTACGGCGCAATTCAATTTTGGAAAAAATAAAGTTCAGTATACGAATTTTGACTGGCAGGTGATGGAAACCGAGCATTTTCACATTTATTTTTATAGCGAGGAAGAAGAGATAGCGCAGATTGCCGCCGATATTGCCGAAGATTTTTATCCGATTACGGCGGCCAGATTCAAGCATGAGATATATCGAAAAATCCCGCTGATTATTTATAGCTCTCCAAATTACTTTACGCAAACCAATGTTACCTGGAGTATGTTGCCCGAATCGGTGGCTGGTTTTACCGAGTTTTTAAAAGGAAGAGTCGTTGTTCCTTTCAATGGTTCATATCATGATTTTGCGCATGTGATACGTCATGAGATGGTCCATGTCTTTCAAATTTCAAAATTGCAGTCGATGATGTCGTTATCGGTGCAACAACGGATGGCGAGTCCCCCGCTCTGGTTTATTGAGGGGCAGGCTGAATATTGGTCAACAACCTGGGACAGTGAGGCCGATGCTATTATCAAGGATATGGTTCTCTCTGGTAATCTCTATACCTTGGAGAATATTTATCAGATTTCCGGCTCTTTTTTCATGTACAAGCTGGGTCAATCAATATGCCAGTTTATCAATGATACTTACGGTTCCGAGAAACTTATCCTTATCTATGAGAACTGGTGGAAAGAAAAATCCTTTGACAAAATCATCGAACATACTCTTGGCGAACCGATCAAAGAAATCTCAAAAAAATGGCAGTACTTTCTTCAGAAAAGATATTTCCCTGAAATAGCCGAAGCTGGTCTGGCCAAACATGAGGCCCGACAATTAACAAAAAAAGGGTACGCTCTTAAAGGGGTTCCGGTTCAGTTTAAGAATGGTGAAAATTCCGAAGACTGGATTGTCTTCAAGGCCAATAAATTGGGATACTCCGGCTTATATATGATGTCGCCCAATGGCGAAGAGATAAAGCTGAAAACTTTGTTAAAAGGGGGAACATCAACTAGCTTTGAATCGCTTCATCTATTACAAAGTGGTATCGACGCCAACGAAAATGGCGATATTTTGTTCTCCTCAAAATCGAAAGAAACCGATGTTCTTTATATTTATAATATCAATCTTAAAAAAATCACGGCAAAATATCAGTTCCCGGGTATGGCTGCTATTGTATCACCGCAGTTTTCTCCTGACAATCAGCAGGTAGTTTTCGGCGGAACAAAAAAATCAGGTATTTCTGATATTTATACGGTTTTGCTGGATAATGGAATGCTGACTCAAATCACAAATGATTTTTATTATGATATTGATCCAACTTTCACGCCTGACGGTGATACTGTCCTATTTGTCTCGGACCGTTGCCCAAATGGACAAGATGGTGCCCTCAATCTTTATAAAATTTCAATTACCGACGGAGCGCCTATCCAGATAACTTTTGGAAATTGGCGCGACCGTTCACCGGAAAATTATAATGGAGATATTTATTTCTCCTCCGATAGAAACGGCGCCTCTAATATCTATTGTCTCAAAAATGATAATTCAATTGGTCAAATAACGACACTTCTAACCGGAGCGTACGACCCGAAAGTAACATCGGATAGCAGCCGCATTATTTTTTCCGGCTATCAGGATTTTGGTTTTCATATTTATTCAGGATTGTTGGAAGATTCGCTGGTTTTGGCCGAGGAAAAACCGGTTGGGCAGACATTCTGGAAACCTGAAAAACTTAATCAAAAATCTATTAAATCATCGGTTAAATATAAAACCGATTACTCTTTCGATATTGCCCAGTCGGCTATTTCTTATGATCCGGTGTATGGAACGATGGGCGGTATTCAGGTGGCGTTGTCTGATATGCTGGGGGATAATGTATATTATTTCTTGCTGGCCAATACTGCTCAGACCAAAAATGATATTTTTTCGAGTTTTAATGTTGCCGCCACCTATCTCAATAAAAAACATCGCTTGAATTGGGGGGTTGGTCTGTATCATTTGTATGATGAGTACTATAATAGCTATGATGGCTATTATTATGAGCGACAGGCGGGTGGGCTTGCTCATCTAAATTATCCGTTATCAAAATTCACCAGACTTGAAACCACAACTTACCTTCGTTATTCCAATCGTGATTATGGATTCCCGGTATTTAGAAATGGAAGACTCCTTATCAAACGACGGGCGGCACTGTTATCCAGTTATCTGTCATTTGTTTCAGACAATTCCTTATGGGATATTTCAGGACCAATTGACGGACACCGATACAATTTTACTGTTGGTTTAACGGCATCTCTTGATGAGGGCCGATCTTATAACCGGCTGGCGATGGTTGACCTTCGCAAATATTTCAGACTTGGAAAGTTTTCAGCGATGGCTCATCGGCTTTTTGTTTATAGCTCGACCGGTATTGAACCGCAAAGAATTTATTTCGGAGGCAGTTGGTCGCTTCGTGGATATAGCCGCCGGGCCTTTTACAATAGAAATGTTGTCTTTTCATCAAATGAACTTCGTTTCCCGTTGATTGATAACTTGTATATCGGGTTTCCTTTTGGTGCCGTCGGTTTTCGTGCCATCCGGGGTGCCATATTCCTTGATGCCGGATATTTCAGCGATGCCGAATTTCATTTTATGGATGATAAATTTTTTGATAATTTGTTAGGCTCATTTGGAACCGGTTTCAGAGTTTCGTTGGGCCGGGTGATTCTTTTGCGTTTTGATTTCTCACGAAGAACCGACTTCAAGAGAATCAGCAAGGATACCAATTTTGATTTCTTTTTTGGATGGAATTTCTAATGAAAACCGGACGAACAATAATAGTTTTACTGACCCTGTCGATTTTACTATCAGGCTGTGGGAAAAAATTCCGACTGGAAAGAGATATAGAATATCAACCTTCTGTCTGGCCTTACAGTGGTGGTTATGATGGAGATTCAAATAAAGAGAAGAGTTCAACTTTTTCCGGCGATTTGAATCTAAAATGGAACCGCAAGGTTTCCGGCAAACCTATCGGCCCGTTATCGATTGGTGGCGGCAAACTTATTGCCTGCACAACTACCGGTCGAATAAGCTATTTTGAGTTGGAAACTGGTCGGTATCGAGGAAAATACAAAACAAGGGCGAATGTTCAAACCGGATTAACGGTCGTTGATTCACTCGCTTATTTTGCATCCGGCCCGGCTAAAAATCGTTTTATCTGCCAGAATCTTCATAATCGCAAAACTCTCTGGTATGCAGAGATAAAGGATGTCACCGGGTCGCCGATAATTAAAGATAACCGTATCTATCTCGCTTCTGATTTTGGATCGGTTGAATGCCGGGATAGAATAAACGGCGAAATTATTTGGCAGGACTCGGTCGGCGCCAAATCACTGGCCGGACCCAGCTTTGATGAGGGAATAGTTTACTTCCCGTTTGAAAACGGGAGATTGATTGGTTTTGAAGAGATAACAGGAAAAATGATTATTAATGTTGATCTAAAGCAGCCGTTAGTTTCCAAAGTCGCTATTGATGAGATGATTTTTGTCTCAGGGGTGGCCGGGACTTTTTCCGCGCTTGATAAAAAAACGGGAAAGATAATCTGGGAACGATCGTTTGAATGGCCGATCTGGACCTCGCCGGCAACCGATGAAAATATGGTCTATGTCGGTGATAATGGCGGCCTGCTTCGAGCTTTGGATAAAAATGATGGGCGGACGCTTTGGGCATTTCAGGCCGATGGGCTAATTTTGTCGTCACCGATAACAGTTGGTAAATTTCTGATTTTTGCATCACTTGATAAACATCTGTACTGTGTTGACAAAAAAAGCGGTCTTCTCAATTCCAAGTGGAAAAATGATCATGAAATCAGGTTTCCGGCCATCAGTGATGGCGAATCGATTTATGTTATTTCTCAGAATGGTCTGATCTCTTGTCTTGGAGATTAATATGCACGGTTTTGATTTTTCCGAAAAAGATTTAAATACAAATCTTAATGAACTGGCGTTGGAAATTGTTAGAGAATTTTATGTCGCCTCCAAAAAAGTGTCAGTATATTCTTGTTCTCATCCGCTTTCCGGGAAGGCAATCGGACGTCTGTTTTTTCAAATGGAGAAACTGTTTAGATTTAAGAAATATGTAAATTTTCATGTTGAATCGGGGAATCTGTTTGTACTTAATATAGAACTTAAGCCATCGATCTTTTCTGATCAGATAATTGAGTACATGCAACTGCTTGATGTTAAAGATATTCTGTTTGGATCGAATATGTCGGTGAAGCAGCTTTCGTTGTTTTTTGATAAATTCGACAAAAGAATCCCGGCTGGTATTTTTCAGGATATAATGCAGGAATACCTTGAAAAAAATAATATAGACACAATTGAGATTAACAGTGAAAGAGGATTTCTGCTATATGAAAAGGGCGTAAAATATCGCGCCGATATTACTGGTGATTTTTCAGTTCGAAACCTATTAAACAAGACGCTGGGGCAAAAC
>DAOUVS010000005.1 GCA_030667525.1 Candidatus Zixiibacteriota bacterium
AACAGTTTTACTTTCATCGGAACTATCAAGAATTATCCGAAGCGATTCGTAGGCAGGTTTAATCTGATACTGATGAGTTTTATCAAGCTGTTCTGTGTTCCAGATTCTATTGATTGCTTGCGAAGTTATCTTTTTAGATTCATCTTCTATTTCTAATTGTTCGCTGGTTGGAAAGAATAATTCATTAGTGATTGATGTATCATGCACCGAGCCGCGATAGACAATTGAAGTCTCCAGCACTTTCGCTATTTGGCGATAATTAAAAAAGGCGGCAGATTTTTCGCCAGCGTTAGTCTGATACTCTTTAAACGGCCGATGACCACACCTTCGAATATCATCACCACAGATCGAACATTCCGGTAGAGAAAAAACAAAACTGATCGAACACTCTTTGTAAATACCACCATCAATATTATTTTTGAGAGTTTCCGAGCCTTTGGCATTTTTAAGCCAGTAAAAATATACTTTGATCCAGTTGATATCTCCTTTTTGTTTCTGTTCGGCGTGGAAATTCCGAGCAATCGGAAGACTATCCTTGCGATGTCCGATCAAGACCGGCGAGTCGATAATAAGGCTCATCAGTTTTTCAAATTCGTCGTCCGGAAAACGCCCCCCATAATTGTTTACTTCATCGGAGACGATATACATCGCCCGGATATAGATATTATCAGCGGTCACTTTCTCCGGCGGCGAAATATTATGATTGATAATATCCACCAGTTCTGGCGAAAACGTTAAATCATTGTCGATTAAGGATGCTGTGATTTTTCCAAATAAATTTTCCATTTTACCTCCGTTACAAATCCGGAGGTTTGAAAATTAACCATCAAATAACCGTGTTTTTTGCTATCATGAGTATGCAGACTTTTTCACAGTGAGGATCAAAATGAGATTAGTAGTAAACTTGTAATCTTATATCATATTGTTATACAACAAGATACAAAATTTTTGTGGAACTATCCGAAAAGGCACGGTGGTTGCTCAATAGTTTATTGAAATTTTTAAAGGAGTTTATAAGATGATAGTATATCGCGCAAAAAGAAGGTTCCCGGCTCTTAAGTGGATGCTGGCCGGTGTCGTATTTGTTGCTACTCTCTGTATCACTTTCAGTGATGTTTACGGCGCCACTATGCCATTCTAAACCGGTCAATAATCTAATTTTATATATCAATTTGTATGTCAGGAGCCGTGCGCTCCTGACATATTTTCCTTTTCTCTTTTCTTTTGATCTTATTAAACATATATTGCTCTATATTCGTTATGTAATAAAGCGAGGGGAACTATATGCGATATATATTTATCTTAGTAATTCTTGGTTTTATATTTAATACGGCGGTCGCCAATGATGAAACCGATTTGCCTGCCAATAAACCAGATTCTAATATTTCAGTTAATGCAATCAATACGGCTAAAGATGCGGTCGAACTAGCCCTGAAATACACTGGGTTCGATAAGTCAAAAGAATTTAAAAGGCCGGAAAGAGCCAGCGATATTTGTCAAATAATAACCACAAAAGATTCGACCACTGCCTTTTTGTCCGATGAATTGAGTAATAGAATTGCCTGGCAAGTAAAACTACAAAATGTTAGTTTGCATTTAAAAGGAAACACACCTGATGGTAGAATATTGGGACCGGTTGATTTCATTGTAATCATTGACTCATTGACCTGGATTCCATTACGAATTAATTCTGTATCGACAGTGCCTCCTGACAGAGAACCTGTCTCAGCGGTGGCCGAAGCACAGCTTTCCAGTCTCAGGGAAAAATATATAGGGTTACCTCAGCAATATCCCCTAATGACAGTGACGGAAGCGCTAAATCAATGCAAATTTTATCCTGCTCTTGCAAAAGAAATTATTATTAATTATGTCCTATACTCAAAAGATGATTCACAACCACAACCAGCATGGGTTATTTATTTACGAGGGCTGCCACCTAAATCTTCAAGTTATCCAAGGCCAGATTTAGATTATACAACGACTAATACCAGGTATGTATTTAGTGCAATTAATAAAATTCTACTTGAGCATAATAATCTACCGTATCCTCTCTTATCAAATGATAAATAGGGGATAATCTAACTCTATTTCATAACCTGCCTAATATGCTCAATATGCTTCTCCCCATGCCCGGCATACGCCTTCAATAGCTGTTCAACATTGGAATAATCAGGATCGGGATGATTTACCGGTCTTGTCCATTCATCTTCCGACAAATTTTCAAAAATATTTGCCCACCTTTGATGCAATCCTTTTAAAATCAACAACGAACTTTCAATCGATATCTCACTATCAGAAAGTTTCGCCCAATCGTCCTGATCATACGGTTTGACTTGTGGATTATCTTCGGTCAACGTCCATTTCGTTCGGGTAAAACCATTAATATGCGAATCGGCCAGATGATGCACCACCTGCCGCACGGTCCATTTCCCTTCGCCATACGGGGTGTCAAGTTGTTTATCAGATATCCCTTTTACTATCTTTTCCAGTTGATTAGGAAAATCGCCAATTTGTTTTATATACTTTTGCCGTTCTTCTGCTTTCATATCTTTCTCCTTAAACCGAGAACCTATTTAATTCTAATACATATAAATATACAAGAAAAACAAAGTCAAAATAACCTGTTACCTTTTTGGGTTTTGAAGCATCTGTTATATAAATGAAAAACGATAACACTTTATTCTGGAAACTTCTTGAAAAAGAGTATGAAATGATAAAAGCATACTGCTATAAACTTGCCGATAATATTGAAAATGGCGATGACCTGCTTCAAAATTCTATCTTAAAGGCACAGGAACATTTTGGAGAACTGCGACAAACCGATAAAGTCCGCCCCTGGCTCTATAGAATTATCAGCAACAGCTACAAAAGCACTTTCAGAAAACCTTGGTGGAAAAAAGTGCTACCGATGTCAGACGAAATCGAAACTCAACTCGGGACAACAAATCCTTCGGCATTTTACGATGCTAAAAGGAAGCTCCAACTCGCCTTTGATGTTTTATCCGCTAATGATCGTATTCTGGTAACATTGTTTGAACTCGAAGGATGGAAAACCGGCGAAATCTCAAAAATGACCGGCCGTTCCGAGGGAAGTATCAAAATGTCCCTGTCGCGGGCGCGGAATAAAATGCGGAAAAGGTTGGTTTCTTCAAGTGAACAAAAACCTATTTTATCGAAATCGGCAGAGATGAGGGAATTATGCTTTGTTTCAAAGCTCAAGAAAGACTGATTAAATATAATTGGGACAAAACCGTTTTTGCCAAAGATGCAGATTTGATGGAGCATCTGGAAAAATGCCGTAATTGCCAAAATCTGCTTCTGGCCGAAAAATCAATTGTTGCTAATCTGTCTGAATTTAAACAAACAAAACCACCGCAGGGATTAGCTTTTGGGGCTTTTCAACAGAAGCTGGAAAACATAAAAAATCAATTTTCGCCAAGGTACAAACTTCGCCCCAAATATATTATTGGATTTGCCTCAATCCTACTTCTGCTATTAGCTTTTATTCCCTTTAATATTACCGAAACAATTGGGTATGAAGTAGCAATTTCGGGAATTGATCGTAACATCGCCCTGAACAATCAGGAAATACCATCGCTTCTCGATGCACTTGGTATGGAGCCAAACAAAGTAGATTTACTCCTTAATTCTATGGAACAAAAGGTGATATATCTTTCGGTCGGTGACTGCGAGGAAACCTGTGATCTCAAAATTTCCGATTTAAAAACCGAACGTGATGCCCGTCTCGTTATCAAAGCAATTATCGAGCTTGGCTGCTGTGAAATTGAAAAACTTATGCCAATAATTAGAAACGAATCAACTAATCTATTAAAACAAACGGCCAAACAACTATTTTCCTAAAGGAGGTATCAAATGGTCACAAAAAACCTATCAATCTTAGTTCTTCTGGCTATATTAATATTCGCCGGACAAGCTTTGGCAAAACCGGAGTTGACTCTGAAGTCATCAGAGTTTGATTTCGGCTATTCACCATATAATACAAAAATTAGTCATAGTTTTTGGCTTTATTCTACCGGTGACGAAACGGTGGAGATTGAAAAAGTAATCACCGGATGCGGCTGTACCAAAGCTCCATTGACAAAAAACATCATCCCGCCCGGCGACAGTGCTCTGCTTGAAATTATATTTAATACCAACAAGTATAATAACCGTGTAGTCAAATCACCCAAAATTATCAGCAATGCCTCTGAAGAAAAAGTATCAATAATAATAAATGTGCTTAAAGAACCAAATGAAAATATCCCGGTTGTTATTGAGCCAGATGTTATAGATTTCTCTTTGCCGGAATATGGCATTTCCAATAAAATCAGTTTTACTCTCCAAAACCTCACCAACGATAATCTGAAAACTTCTTTGATATCTTTTCCGGATGATCTGTTTGACCTGAAACTACCGAATGAAATTGGAGCAGGAAAAACTGCCGAAGGAACAATTATTATAAAATCTGTTAATTCAATTGACAAAATTAACAAATCATTCACAATAGAGTTAAACGATAAAAATAAAACCCGGCTTACTATCCCGATTGCAAAAAATAGTCCTAAACAACTGTCACTTCAAAAACAATAAATTCAGCTTTTACTCTTGAGGTTGAATCGCCTTACCATTCAATAGGATAAGGCGGTTCGGCCTTTTTTGTTTCAATATATCAATTATTCCACAGAGCTCTTGCAAAGATACCTCTCATATATTATCTTCGTTTCACAAATTCTTAATAAAAAAGAGAGATTGTTATGGCTGAAAAATTTATTTTCCATATGTATCGTATCAATAAATTCTATGGACAAAAGCAGGTTCTCAGAGATATAAACCTAAGTTTTTTCCCTGGCGCCAAAATCGGGATTGTTGGCGAAAACGGTTCCGGTAAAACGACTGTCCTGAGGATTATGGCCGGACTTGACACCGAGTTTCAGGGCGATGCCGAATTAACTGCCGGCTTCAAGGCTGGAATCGTTGAACAGGAGCCACAGCTTGACCCGGATATAACCGTTCGTGAGACGATTGAATCGGCATTTGGCGAAACCAAAGCGGTTCTTGATGAGTACAATAAACTCGCCGACAGTATGGCCGAGCCGATGGACGACGATCAAATGCAAAAAGCGATGGATCGGATGGGCGAACTTCAGGACAAAATCGATGCGGTTGATGGCTGGAATCTCGACCGGACGATGAATGTCGCGACCGATGCGTTATGTCTGCCCGATGATGACCGGATTATTTCTACTTTATCCGGTGGTGAGAAACGGCGGGTTGCACTTTGCAAAGTCCTTCTGGAGCAACCTGATTTATTACTGCTCGACGAACCGACCAACCATCTTGATGCTGAAACGGTCAACTGGCTGGAGGAACAGCTGCGCGAATATCCCGGAACCGTTATTATTGTCACACATGATCGATACTTCCTCGATAATGTCACCAAGTGGATCCTCGAACTTGATGGCGGTCACGGAATCCCGTGGGAAGGCAATTACTCCTCATGGTTAGAACAGAAACTACAAGGTTTGGCGGCAGCGGAGAAAAAAGATTCACCCCGTGCAAAATCACTGCAGCGGGAACTGTCATGGATCAAAATGAGCCGCGGTGATCAAAACGAAATGGCCAAATCCCGTGTCAGAGAATTCGAACAGTTGGTGGCGCGCGAAACCGCTAAAACCAAATCGTCCGAAGCGGTTATTCGGATTGCACCAGGACCGGATATCGGTAGTCAAATAGTGGAGTTTCACGATGTCGCTACCGGTTACGAGAACAACACCCTGTTCGAAAATCTTTCGTTTCTACTTCCCCGCTCAGCGGTGGTTGGTTTGGTTGGACCGAATGGTGCCGGCAAAACGACTCTATTAAAACTTATCACCGGTGCCTTAAAACCGAAATCTGGTGAGCTAAAAATCGGATCAACGGTTCAGATTGCATCGGTTGACCAGGAACGGACAGCGCTTCAAGGTGAAAAAAGTCTAATCGAAGAGGTTGGCGAGGGTGTCGATGAAATCACGGTCGGCGACCGTAAGATTCCGATTCGTCAGTACCTGTCACAGTTCGGTTTCAAAGGTGCTTCGCAGCAGAAAAAAGCGAATCAACTTTCCGGCGGTGAGCGTAATCGTTGTTTTCTGGCCAAGGTCTTAAAAATCGGCGGCAATCTTTTATTGCTCGATGAACCGACCGACGATCTCGATGTTAATACCCTCCGTTCACTTGAGGAGGCGATTCTTGATTACTCCGGTAATGTGATGGTTATCAGCCATGACCGGTTTTTCCTTGATCGTATCTGTACTCATCTTCTGGTCTTTGAGGGCGAGGGCAAAGTGCACTGGTACGAAGGCAACTTCTCGGCTTATCAGGAGTGGCGCAGTAAGGAGCTGGGTAACAAACTATTCGAAAACCGCCGCAACCGGTACCGTACCATCGTAAAAGCTGTGTAGATTGTATTGTCGAAACGCTTCGGAATTTCGACATTGTATTCTGCACTAATTTACTAACCCACAGCCCTTCGTTTATCTCAGGATTTATAACAAGCTGTGGGGCACCACACCCAAAATAATGTAAGTCAGGAGCTCTGTGCTCCTGACAATTTTACTACAAAATTTTGTACCGAGAGCCAAAAACGTCCTAAATAATTCCTTATAAGTGACTTCACCACCTTTGGTTACAGCAAAATGGGTTCGTTTTCCCGTTTTTTGTTTTTTGCGAAATAGATTCCCATTAGAATGTAAAATCCTTTTCTCTATAATTAATAATGTACATAAGGAAGCCGAGTGAATTAATGGTGATTTGATGGAGAATTTGTAAAAGTTAAACTCGGGCAGATGTGGACATCTGCTGCACACTAAATGAATAGAACAGTTCCGCACCCCAAGGGGTGCGCTACCCCGGTCGGATAACCCTTGACTTTTATTGGCTTTTGCCTATATTAGAACAGGCAATTCCTCTGCGAATTATTTCAGCACATAAGAAAATTGGTTAAAAACAGTTTATTTATCGGAGGAGATATGTGTAAGTTTGCTACAAGAACAATCACTGTAATTTCTTTTGTATTATTTTTCAGCTCAGCTTTTGCAATTGGGACTGCGTTCGACGCAAAAATTGATTATGCTACTGGAACCAGACCGGTGGATATTATTTCAATCGATCTTGACGGAGACGGGCACAAAGATCTGGCAACCGCCAATTTTCTTTCTAACACTGTTTCGATTTTAATTAATAATGGTGATGGGACCTTCCAGAGCGCCGTTGATTATTACGCTGGATATTCTCCTTTCTCCGTCTTCTCGATTGACCTTGATGGGGATGGTGATAATGATCTTGCAGCCGGACATAGACTTATTGACAATATTTCGGTTTTACTAAATAATGGAGACGGAACTTTTTCGACTGCCGTTAATTATACTACCGAACATGGACCCTCATCAGTTTTTTCAATTGATCTTGACAGTGATGGCGACAATGACTTGGCGACCGCGAACGAAAACCCTAGCAACGTTTCAATTTTACTAAACAATGGCGATGGGACTTTCCAGACAGCGGTTAATTATACAACGGGATTTGGACCCCAATCTATTTTTTCAAATGATTTTGATGGTGATGGAAACAATGATTTGGTGACCGCAAACCAAGGATCCGACAATGTTTCGATTTTACTGAATAATGGCGATGGGACTTTCCAAACAGCCGTCAACTATGGGGCGGGAAATGGCACTTACTCAGTCTTCTCAATTGATCTTGATGGAGACGGCGACAATGATCTGGCTGTAGCAAATACTAAATCTGACGATGTTTCGATTTTACTTAATAACGGTGATGGAACTTTCCAAGCAGCCATTAACTATAGCTCCGGTGAATGGACCTGCTCTGTCTATTCTGTTGATTTTGACGGAGATGGCGATAATGACCTGGCGACTGCAAACGGCGGTTTACCTCTCAACTTTGACAGTAGCACTGTCTCAATTATGTTGAATAATGGCGACGGAACCTTTCATACAAAGATAGTTTATGAAGCTGTAAAAAATTGCACTTCAGTCTATTCGGATGATCTTGATGGTGATGGCGACAATGATCTGGCGATCGGGAACGCCCATTCAGACAATATTTCAATTTTGATGAATGTGCCTTATATTTGTGGTGATGTTGATGGTATTAATGGGATGAATATTCTCGATATAGTATATATTATTAATTATAAATATAAAAGCGGACCAGAGCCTGAGCCGATGGATGCAGCAGATGTTGATGGCACCCCTCCGATTAATATACTGGATATAGTTTATTTGATTAATTTTAAATATAAGGATGGACCGGCACCTTATTGCCTTTAAAATCTAAAGGCCTAGAGTACCTTGTTGGGATTTCAATAACAAACATTACACTACCCCTACTTTTGCATTCAACATCGGTTTGTTGGGGAGGCGGAGGGGCCAGAGGGCGAGGGCCAAAGCCATGACGGCATCGCACTGGTTGTTATCCTCCCAGGTTGCCGAGCGGAGTTCATCCTCGAGCGACCAGACCCGGCCAATGCTTACAGTGATTATTTAATTTTCAGTAATTCCGAATGATTTGCCTTAAACCACTCTGTCAACAATTCTCTTAATTCTTTTGCAAGAATAATTGCTTCATTCGCTTCTGTTTCAGTTACAGTACCCGCTGAATCATAGTTGACAATTGCTCTTTTCTTGCATATTGCTTCCAGCGTAATTATAAGTTCTGAATCCGGATTGATTGTGAATCTTAATGATTGAATAGTCCGGTAATGCTGACCGGCTCCACTTGCCATTCGATAGCCGCTGGCTCGTAAGGCAGTGGTTGCACAACCCAGACTGGCGTTATAAGCAATCGCCAATCTCCAGTCGAGCGAAATTGCCTTTTTCTCCGCCTCAATAATATCTCTATCTGCCTTGGCAAGCAGATCCCGAATTTCTTCCGGACTTGAAGCCTGCTGTTTGAGCCAGCCGTTATTTTGCCAATCTGACAAGGTCATCATTGGTTCCTATAACAAAAAGCTTCTCAGACTTAAATATAGAATGGAGAAAATGATTTCTTTTCTTCATTTTGTCCAAAAACTCTGCTGTCGAATAAAGAGTTGGATTTATTGGTCTGTTCAAAACAGTTTCAACTTTATTTAACATCCCGGCCAATTTACGAAATGATAATGTTCCAATAACCATCAGGTCAATATCACTTTTTGCGGTATCAGAATTATCAACAATGGAACCATAGATAAATGCTATTCTAATATCATTTTCAAATCTTATAAGTTCCGATCTGATTGTGTCTATGGCCCCAAAACTTTTTAATACAATAGATTTAAGTTCGGAATAAATCATACAATCGGGGTCTGCCCAGTAGTACCGCTGGCGCCCAACTTTTTCAGAAGCCAATATTCCCGCATCAACCAAAGTAGCTAATTCCCGTTGCACGGCACCGGGAGATGCCTTAACAAGACGCGTAATTTCTCGAAAATAATGCCGTCTTTCTGAAGACAAGAAAAAGTGAATTAGTAACTGACGTTTTGTTTTTGGAAAAAGCGCCCAGCCAATACCGGGATTCTTTCCAACCGGTTCTTTTGTTTGCTTTGATCTCATATTGAGAACAAATGAACTCAAATTGAGATCATCTGTCAAGTATAAAAATATTCCCTCAGAATCACAGATTCCTGAAAAATTCCGATAATTTCTATCTCTACACAATGCCTACTTTTGCGCTTAATATTGGTTTGTTGGGTAAGCGTAACGGCCAGAGGGCGAGGGCCAGTGCCATGACAGCGTCGCATTGGTTGTTATCCTCCCAGGTCGCCGAACGAAGTTCATCCTCGAGTGACCAGACCCGGCCGTTTTCATCCGGCAGTTCCCATCGTGCATATTTGATTTTCCGCATACTGTGAAACAGTTCCAGATTGGTTAACAGTTCTGCTTTTGATTTACCGGTGAATATAAATGAGGTCGGATTTAAATCACCCAATTGCGAGACGACCACATCACCCAACCCGGTGGCATCGATAATCAATCGTCCGGGGTACATCTTTTGTTGATTACGAATTTTCTCTAAAATTATATTCCAATCCCATTTTTTTATTCTGGTCAATTCAACAACGGTTGCGATATCATCGATGACTTCTATTGTTATGCCAACGGTCGCCGTTTTCTTCCGGGCAAGATCCCACCCACTCAGCAGCAGACGATGTCTGCCATCTGTGTCGCTTGTACAGGCTTCATTTCTTGAAATATTGGAAAAGAGTGCCTCATCGATATAGCGACCGGGGACGATCTCACCGCCGGAATCGACAAACATCCCCATAATATTCTGCGCAACTCGTTTATCAGAGAGATATTCGATCTGCATCTGAAGGTATTCTTTGGAGATGAATTTATTCTCACGCGAATCGCCTGATTGGACATACGCCATTTTTGGTCTGTCTTTGAGCGCTTTCATTTTTCGGTAAAACCAGTTGCGGCCGTTAGGAGTTGAAACCAGATCAAGTTGACCCATCCGGTCGGCGAGACGCATCTTGATCACTTCGTTGACAACAAACTCGGCCTCTTCTTCAAATGCGACTTCATCGAAAATAAAATAATCATAATCATGACCAAGTAAGTACAACCCGCGCCGCTGGGTCGAGCGGGCCTCGATTATGGAACCATTACCGAATTCCAGTCGAGGGTACGGCGACACAGTCATTTTCTTGATCAATCCCTCGATTCGACAGGAACCGTTTAAAATCCGAACGACCGTATCAAAAATAATTCGTGCCTGATCCTGCGTAATACTGGCGGTTACGATATGATATCTATCGAAGTGGTCATACTTGGTATCCCGGATTCGAAACAGGGCATGATGAATAATCTTGATGGCGCAGGCAAAAGATTTCCCCCAGCGGTTACCGGTCACCAGAAGATTCTCAAGTTTACCACTTTGCTTGAGCCATTTAACTTGCCCCGGATGCGGTCTTATACCCAGAAATTTTCGTGCAAAAAACGGAATATCTTTTATTGCCCGACGATAATCTGCTTGTGTAAAAAGTTCTTCTATAACAGGTCACCGGCTTTGGTTTGCGCGACTTCTTTTGAGATCAGTCCGGCCGAATATAATTTAATGAGATTATCAATATTGGACCGTTCGATTTCAGCAGATTCGGCCGCCTGATACGACAACCGATTGTCAAATTTATAAAGACAGCGGCAGTTGAATCCTCGCAGAGCGAGTTCCACATTTCCGATCCACTCGAGAAACCGGGCCGCCTGTCTTTGCACCGAAACGACCTGACGCATCACCAGATCATATTTAAACTGCGCCCAGTTATGGGTGGTGCCATAGTTGTACCCCAGCATAAACGGCGAAAGATTTGTTCCGGCGCAGATCTCCTCGATCATTGCCCGATGATTCATCGACCAGGAATTGGTCACCGCCCGCGTATGCCCGGGACCGACATAATCGATATTGACATTATCCCAGGTGACCGGATTATCTTCGGGGTCGCAGCTTTTTATCATCGAAACGGTATCATCAAAATATGAGTTGACCCGGTTGACATAGGCATCATCGGACTCACCCGACATTTTTTCCGGCGGAGTGATTTTGACATGCAGACGATGATACCCGGCATTGTGCGCCGTCCGCTGCATATCATTGATTAGCTGTTGCTGAACAAAAGCGACAAACGGAATCGAGGCCATAATTGATTTACCAAGACCTTTGTTGATGTCGGCATCAAGAGCAAGATAATAAAAATCGTTTCCATCGATTCTTTTTTCGCCGTCCTCGGTCTGAAATACCAGAGCTTCCTGGTCGGGACGATTTCCCGACACCGCTATAAAGGCAGGATCAATCGGCAAAAATCGTTCAACACCGCTGGCATCCGGTTTGACAAGCAGAAATCCGGCAAAGGCACCATCGGTATAGAGTGAGTTAAACAGCAATGGCATAAAAGACTCAAGCCCGGCTTTACGATGATATTTATATGGATGAATAGATTCGCACAGTATATCCAGGCAATGTTTTGCCGCATCTGAATTCTTTTGAGAATTAGTCTCAATTATTTCAAACCGACCGGGCGCTGATGATAATCTTGACCAGGTCCAGATGCAGGCGTGCAGCAGAGGGATATTATCTCGCAGGAATCGAAACAGATCGATTTTGAATTTGTTGGTTTGATATTTATGATCCTGCCAGATCATCCGATTCGAATATTTCTTATCCGGCTTTAATAACAGATTTTTGGCATATTTAGAATCTTCGTTAAAGCGAACCAATTCTATATCGCTTTGCCCTATTTGGCGTCCCACTTTTTTTCTGGTCATATCTGTCTCCTTTTTAAAACAGATCAGATATAAAAATCAACATCGATTGTACACAAAAAATGATTTTGATAATAGAAAGGCACAGTCATACAATAGGTTAACAATGTGCATATTATTGCATCAGTTTTGATTTTATTCCATCATCTATTTTATATGTTACTGTCAGACAACATGTAACGATCCGACCACAAAGCAACCTGTGGGGCATACAATTTGCTTTCTTATGTAACAACAAACTTGGTTTCATCCAGAATTATAGAGGAGGAATTGATGGTTTTGAATAAAATGCTTCTAAAAGGTCTACTTCTGGGATTTTTAATAATTCTTCCAGTTTCCGGATTTGGAGTCGCTTCAACACCTTCGGCCGAACCTGCTGTGGTAGATATTTTCAAACCGGGTAATTATTATATCGATATCGCTGCCCAAAGCTGGAAAAAGTCCAACGATGAATCATCTACAATAACAATTAAGCCGTTTATCAATGGGTTTGGAGATATTAATGAAATAAATTCAACAAATACTGGCAACAGCACTGGATTAATATTTGATCCCAATTATAATGATTTTAATATCGCATTTGATGATAGATCTCAAGTGTCCGCTGTCCCTGAGCCAGCAACTTTATTGCTCTTGGGATTGGGTTCGCTCGGATTGGCCGCTTTCAGAAGAAGACGCCAAAACTAGCTTCTAAATATAGAAATTCCCAAAAGGGTCACATTAGTTTGTGACCCTTTTTTTTTGCAAGAATAAATATCAAATACTCTGTTTCTTAGATTTTGTAAAAATTTACAATATTAGTCATTTCTTTATGGAAAAAGTGATTTTTCTATAGAGGGTATTATATTCATTCTGGGTATTGACAGAACATTATTTTTATATATGTTTAATCTTAACGACGAACTAATATCTACACAGGTCAAAAAGAGAACGGAAAAGATAAAAAACATTACTTTTTTAATTAACACTCAACCGATGATACAATTATGATAACTCTATCTGTAAAAAATCTACTTTTAATTTTTTTATTTATCATCTTTTTTGCAGGTTGCGGATCGGAACCGGGCAAACAGATAATCTTTAAAGCCGAGAAATCTTTGCATCATGCCGAACGGCTTTTCAACACCGCCTCCATCAAACCTGATCTAAATGATATAGAAACCTGGCGCAATGTTAAAGATGCCTATTTGAATACTATCACCTACTGCTATACTCATCTGGATTCGCTAACAGTGGACAGTTTTCAGACCGAGCGCAAAGACTTGGAATCGGTCGCATTTATGGCGACATCTCGCCTGGCCAGTATATATTATGCTGATAGAAAATTCGACTCATCGGTTATTATACTCAATCAGCTTCTTTCGCTGACAAAATTATCCGACCGCGCTTTACTATCATCGCAATCTAATCTGGCTCGTGCCTATCATGCCGACGGCGATTGGACCAGTGGGATCGATATTTATAAATCAATGCTCAGCACTTTCTACCCCCCTATCGATGGTGAAAATAATATTATTAAAGAAGTGCTAAACCTGCCGATTGAATTGCTTAGAATTAATATCCGATTACAAAACATTGTCAATACTTTCGAGGCAACAGAATCGACCAGAAATTACTATCAAAGATTAATTGCCGAATGGCCCCATACTGATTTGGAAAAAGAGGCGCGTCGATTACTGGCGGGGTTATTGGCCGATTTTGCCAGATGGGATGACGCGATTGAGACTATTAGTGCTATCAAAGACTCAACCGGTCAAACTCGTATGCCCGAGGCAATGAGAATTGCCGATTTTTTAAGTCGTGGAAAAAATAATCATAAAGAAGCAATTACGATGTACGAGGGCCTCCTTGAAAGAGCAGATGATTCAGCATTGTTGGCAAACATATATATTAAAATTGCTATAGCTAATTTTAATAAAGAATCATACTCGGAATGCCGGGAAACACTGAAATTTGTCAAGGATAATTATTTCGCTTATTATAAATCGACACCGCTGCCGCAACAATATCTTGCCCTCTCATTAGAAAAACAGAATGAGTGGAACCGGGCCGAAGATGAATATCAGTGGCTTATTACGAATTTCCCAAACACAGAGATGGCTTTTGAAGCGTATTTGACTATAGCAGGGCATTACGAAAATTTGAAAAATAGCCAGCTAACCGATTTATGGTATAGCAAAGCAAATGAATTTTACAAAAAAATGCAGACCGAGCAGAGAGGCACTTCTATTGAGGCATCAGCTATTTCTTATCAGGCCGAGGTTGCCAGAAGACGTGGAGAATGGGAAAATGCCGCCAAACTACTGGAAGAATTGTTTCGGCGCTTTCCCGATCAGGAGGTTGGCATCAGGGCATTGAAAAGTGCTATCGATATTTATCGTGGCAAGCTGAATAATCCGGCCAAAGCCGACTCATTACAATCCCTTGCTCGCACTGGAACTTGATATACCCAAACAAGTTAAGAAAATTGGATCTTTAACCGATGATAATATGTAAAACCTTTAAGTAATACCTAATGGAGGAAAGATGAACCTGAAAAAAATTATCCTTTTCGTTTTTGGGATGATGCTATTGACCGGTGGATTATTTGCCCAGGTCGATAAAGCTGGCGCAATTGATACAATGTATCTTGAACCGTATCAGATTGATGCCAAAAATTGGGCGGTGAATGTCTCACTTTTCAATGATGAAGAGATTATAGCCATTTCATTACCGGTTATATTCAGTGCCGGTAACACCAAAATCGTTTCCGATTCGACAATTTTCAAAGGCGGCCGTGCTGATCATTTCGGAGTCAAAATTGCCCGTGCCGATACTGCTGCGCAATGTGTCACAATTGGTTTGATTTGGGCTCTGGGAGGTTCTGTCCCGCCAATAGAACCTGGCACCGGAAGAATTGCGACAATCTTTATCTCGACTCTTGATGGCAGCGATTTTTCTGCTCCGCTCAAAATTGACACGACCACCACAAGCCCAAGCAACTCGCTGCAAATGGTGATGCCGTCACCAGAAAAAGAAGGCGATCCGGCGGAAGAAGTGATTCCGTTTCTTATTATCAAATCGCCAGAGGCCAAAAAGTAAAATTTAAAGTGGGTTAAGCAATTTGATAAACAGATAATTGTTTATTTCTCTCAATTGCATTTTGAAAAGTCAGGACATCTTTTTGTCCTGACTTTTTTTTTGGTACTACCATACTAATACTTTCAATATTGCTTGACTTGACCAATCGCGTCAATATATTGCTCAATAATTGGCAGCATTCAAAATGGCAGAAATTAATAAACAGAAAAGAGCGTTGTATGAACGATACTTTAGCGGATTGGGCAAAATCTGTCTGAAACTTGGGCTGACCCCAAATATCCTGACCGCCCTTTCTTTTCTTTTTGCCATCATCTCCGGTATCTATTTTTGGAAAGTTGAAATCTGGTGGGGCATAATCTGGATGCTTCTTGCCTCGCTGGCCGATATTCTCGATGGATCAACCGCCCGCGCAGGAAATAGCGGAACCGTTTTTGGCGGTATCCTTGATCATGTCTGCGACCGTTACGGCGAATTTTTTATTCTGGCTGGTATCGCCCTTTCCCAAATGGTTCATCCCGGCTGGGCATTATTTGCTCTGTTTGGGATGATTATCGCCAGTTATACCCGTGCCGCTGCCGAATCAATTGGAAAGATTGAAAATTGTAATGTTGGCATCATGGGCCGTCCGGAAAAATTTACCTTAATAATAATCGGTGCCGTTCTGGAACGATACTTCCCCAATAGTCGCTGGCTCGAGATATCGCTGATCATTGTCGGACTCGCTTCTTATGTCACCTCGATCCAAAGAATAATCTATACTTACAAACAGCTCGGTAATAAAAAAGAGGTCTGATAAACCTGATGATTACCACTATCGGCAATCCAGTTTATGATTATATCAAAACCAAAATTTCCGAAACCGACGGCCGTATTCTTTCCGGATGCTCCACTAATGCTGCCCTGGTCCTTGCCAAACTTGGCGAGAAGGTCAGACTTATCGGTGCAATCGGTGATGATTTCAAAAACAGTTTTTCCGAAAAACTAAATTCCTTAAAGATCGAAACTACTTTAATCAACTCGGCAGAGACCGGCGGATTTTCTCTTAATTATTACGACGACTTCGGCAATCGAACGCTTGATTTGTTGGGTCGGGCCGATGATATCAAAACTATTAACCCTCAAAACTATTCAGATTCAAAAGCAATTCTAATCGGTCCGATTCTTGGCGAGATTTCTTTTGAAACTATAAGATCGATCAGGCATAATTTCGATGGTTTCATGTTCTGCGATCCCCAGGGTCTGCTTCGTAATGCCGATAAGAACGGACGGATATATCATGAAAAATTTGTTGGTATAGAAAAGGCACTGAGTGCCTTTGATGTGGTCAAACCGAACGAACTGGAAGCTAAAATATTAACCGGTATTGATGCCCGTCTCGATCCATACAAGGCCGCCAAAATAATCAAAGACTGGGGACCAAAAATCGTGATCGTCACGCTCGCCGAACTCGGCTCGGTTATATACGAGGGGAATAATTATCTCGATATTCCACCATATAAAACAGATCTGGTCGATGCCACCGGCGCTGGCGATACCTATATGGCAGGATTTACGTATGAATATTTGAAAACCGGCGATCTGAAAAAATCGGGCTGTTTTGCCTCAGCGGTTTCGTCAATAATGATTGAACATACCGGTCCCGATTTTCCTATGAACGAAAACGAAGTCCGACGACGACAGGAAACTTTGTTAGATGAAAATAACTTTAAAGTGTTGTCATAGCCATAACAGAATAGTTTCTATTTAATCCCATCAAACACAATATTTAAGCTTTGATTAAGATTTTGTGCAAAATCGATTTTTTGCGAAATAGTCTTGTCCAAAAACCGCTCTCTCAACAGACCGAATAATATCGAATGAAAAACTGAGGCCAAAGATTGAATTCTGATATCCCGCCGCAATTGATTTGATTGTACCCCTCGTTCTATTATCTTTTTAAGATATTCCTTTTGAATATCAAAAATTCTACTTACGAAACTACCTGATAATTTATTACTGTTTTCAAATAACATCTTGAGAATAAAATCAAATTCGTCTCCATTGTTTTTCCTGTAAATTTTATGGCTCAAAACAAATTGCTCGATCCGGTCTCTTGTTCTAACAACGTTTTCATTCAAAAAGTAATTATCAAAATAACTTATATAATTGCTGACAACTATCTCACCCAAAAACAAAAATAGATTTTCCTTAAGACCAAAATACTGTATCAAGGAACCTTTTGATACCTTGGCAGTTTTGGCAATATTCTCAAGCAGAACCGATTCAAAGACATCTTCGCCAAAAAGTTTCAAAGCTGCTTTATAGATTTTATCTTTTTTAGCGGGACTTAGTTTTCTAAAGGTGGCCGTGACCACCTTTTCTTTTTCCAGCCGGACAACAATATTTTCATCCATCATAATCTACTTACCCAATAATGACCGCTCAGTCATTATTTATATACTTTTATTATACATTGTCAACAATTTTCTTGCTCATCTTATTATCATTGGCTATACTCAGATCATATTATTTTAGAAAGGAATCGTTTGATGAGTAAAGTCAGAGTTGCCATTATCGGAGTCGGTAATTGTGCTTCATCATTTGTTCAGGGAGTCGAATTTTACAAAAAAGCCAAGGATAACGAACTGGTTCCCGGCTTGATGCATGTCAACCTTGGCGGTTATCATATCAGCGATATAGAGTTTTCTGCTGCAATTGATATTGATAAAAACAAAGTCGGCCATGATCTGGCCGATGCTATTTTCAAAAAACCAAACAACACCTTTAAGTTTTGCAAAGTACCTAAAACCGGTATCACCGTGCAACGGGGGATGACCCATGATGGTTTGGGTAAATATTTATCGAAGATTATTGAAAAAGCACCGGGCGACACCATTGATATTGTCAAACTTCTCAAGGAAACCAAAACCGATGTGGTCGTCAACTACCTTCCGGTCGGTTCGGAAGCGGCAACCAAATGGTATGTCGAACAGATCCTTGAAGCTGGCTGTGGCTTTGTCAATTGTATCCCGGTTTTTATTGCTCGCGAGCCATACTGGCAGAGTCGCTTTGAAGAAAAAGGTCTGCCGGTTATCGGTGATGATATCAAATCACAAGTAGGGGCGACGATCACGCACCGTGTTTTGACTCGTCTCTTTCGCGACCGGGGCGTTAAACTGATACATACCAGCCAGCTTAATGTCGGCGGCAACACCGATTTTCTAAATATGCTGGAACGATCACGTCTGGAATCGAAAAAAATATCGAAGACCAACGCGGTCACCAGTCAGCTTGATTATGATATAGGAAAAGAAAATATCCATATCGGGCCGTCTGATTATGTTGAATGGCTAACTGATCGTAAGTGGGCTTACATTCGGATGGAGGGGACAACTTTTGGTAATGTCCCGCTCAATATGGAAATAAAGCTTGAGGTTTGGGACTCGCCAAACTCGGCTGGGGTTGTTATTGATTCGGTCCGCTGCTGCAAACTTGCACTCGATCATGGCCTCTCAGGTGCTCTTGAGGGACCGTCATCATATTTCAAGAAATCTCCTCCGGTACAGTTCACCGATGATGAGGCTCGTCAGAAAACCGAAGAATTTATTTTGAAATACGGCTGGGAAAAGCCGATAGAACCGAAAAAAACGAAACGGAAAATTACTCTAAAATCAAAGGGATCATCAAAAACGATGGTCGCCGCTCGAAAGACAAGCAAAGTTAAAACAACCGATTCAAAAGTCAGCCGTAAAACTGCTTTGAAAAAGTAGTTTTCAAACCGTTTCAAAATATCTACATTGCGGGCAAATGAATATTTGCCCGTTTTTATTATGAAGCAAAAAGGTCTGTTTATAACATTTGAGGGAATCGACGGTTGTGGAAAATCAACCCAGCTAAAACTAACCAGTAACTATTTGAAAAAGCTGGGGTTGAGGCCGGAAATCCTTCGTGAACCTGGTTCAACTATTCTCTCTGAAAAGATACGTAGTATCTTGCTGAACAAAAACATAAAGATAAATCCGATTTCGGAACTAATGCTTTATGTCGCCGCGCGTGCCGAATTAGTGGAGAACACAATCGGACCGGCTCTGGACAAGGGCAAGATTATCTTATGCGACCGTTTCTACGATTCAACCACAGCGTACCAGGGTTTTGGACGTGGTCTTGATATAAAGGTTATTAATAAAATGAATCGCCTCGCCGTCGGAAAATATAAACCGAATCTGACCTTTATTGTCGACATCGATTATCCGACCTCGCTGGCACGGATGAAAAAAATGAATAAGGTGGCTGATCGTTTGGAATCAGAATCAAAAGCGTTTTTTGCCCGAGTCAGAAATGGCTTCATAGATATCTCCCGCCAAAACAAAAAAAGGGTCGTCCTGCTCAATGGAAAAAAACCGATAGAAAAAATATTTGACGAGGTCAAAGATTGTCTCAACCGGAAACTGAAAATAGGCTAAATCAAAATATTCCTCGCGAAGGACGCCGTTCAATGATCTGGGGCGTTTGTCTTTTCGTGACCCTGATCCTTCTAACCAGTGGCGCCGGAATATTTTTACTCTCTGATCAAAATATCTATCTACCACTTCAATTGACCAACACTCTCGAACTTATCAGTATCATGCACCCGGATAAGTATAACAGTGGGAATCTGATGAAAAGTGCCCAAAATGCGGTCATCAATGAACTCGACCGATATTCAGGACTTTTAGAGCCGCGCGAATTGGATCGAGTGCATGAAGAGTTCACCGGGTCTTATGGCGGTATTGGGATCACTGTGATTGGACACGACTATGGATTGATGATTATGTCGGTTCGCGAAGATGGCCCTGCCGGGCAAGCCGGCATTCATACCGGTGATATTATTATAAGAGCCGATAGTACAAATCTGGCAAATTTAACAGCCTATCAGTCAACATATCTATTACGCGGTCCCGAAAACTCAGCCTTGGAACTGACCATAGCCCGGAGACAGATGGCCGATACGCTCAGATTTGATCTTACCCGCAGACAACTGCCGTTGATTCATATTCCGTATGCCGGTTTAACAGAAAACGGTTCGCTCTATATTAAAATCAACGATTTTGAAATGGGGATATCCCGTGAGCTTCGAGCGGTTCTTGATTCGCTTTACCTGAATAATCACGATGATGTCGAACAGATAATTCTTGATCTCAGGGGCAACCCGGGTGGCTTGCTTCGCGAGGCATTTAGCACCGCCGATATTTTTCTCGAAAAAGGCCATCTCATTGTTGGCGTTAAGGGACGATCAATCTGGCGCAACGAAGAATATTATTCCACCGGCTCCGATATAACAGGGAATGTACCGATCGCTTTGATTGTCGATCAAAATTCTGCATCAGCCGCAGAGATTCTGGCCGGCGCCCTGAAATATGCCAACCGAGCGATTCTGGTCGGTGACACTACATTCGGTAAAGGTTTGGTACAGGAGTTTGCCAGTCTTGATGATGGTTCCGGACTCCGGCTAACCACTTCAAGATATTATTTTGAAGGAGGAATATTTTTGAACGATCCTGAGGCCGAAGTAATCGATAGTGCCGCAGGTATTCCGCCCGATTATTATTTTCTTTTCGATGAACAAAAACAGTTTATAATCGAACTCGAGAACTCTTCTTTCCTGCGTGAATTCGCCATCTACAATAAAGATAGAATCGTCGAATATGCACCATTCACCGAGTCAGAGCCGATCTGGATGAATCAGTTTTTTGATTATTTGGAATTAAATCAATTCAAATATGTCTCAACTATTACAGGAATCGCCAATCTTACCAAACAGCTTATTATATTGAGCGAATATGATAAAGTCTATATCGATGCTATCGACCGTGTCTGCAAATTGGCTCAAAATGATGACAAAAATCAGTTTGAAGTTTATAAAGATTACATCAAACGGCGACTTTATCAGACTGCGCTGGAATCGGAATTTGGCACGACAATAGCATATCGTGATGCAGTTTTGCCATACCGACTCGATATAAAGTTTACCGAGGAGATATTAAAAAATAACGGTCACGATTAAATATTAAAATGAAAAGTAGAATTATTTTTTCCGATTTTGACGGTACCTTCTCCGAAAAGGATGTTGGTCATCGGATCTACACCCACTTTTCAGGTGGCGAAAACCTAAAATATGTGAAAATGTGGGGACAGGGTCTTATTTCTACCCGGGAATCTTTGACTCGTGAAGCGGCGCTTCTGAGTGTCAGCGAAGATGAAATTTATCAATTTCTCGATCAGTTCAAACTGCGGGATGGCGCCAGCGAGCTTTATACTTTTGCCAAAAAGTCTAATATCCCGTTTTATATTCTTTCCGATGGTAGCGATATCTACATTAAATATATACTCAAGAAATATCAACTTGAGGAAATCAAATATTATACGAACAAGGCAACAATTGAGAATAACCGCTACATTATTGAATTTCCTTATGACAATGGCGATTGCACTCGCTGCGGATGCTGCAAAGGTGCCCGCATAAATGAAATTATCGGCGAAAACAAAAATAGTTGGGAGATCATCTTTATTGGTGACGGCCTCTCCGATATCTGTGCGCTGGATTCTGCAGATATAATATTTGCCCGAGGCGATCTTTTGGAATATTGTCACTCAAAAAATATAAAAGCTTGTGAATATACCGATTTTTTTGATATATTGAATTGGTTAAAAACTTCCGAATAAAATTTTTTGGAGATAAAAAAATGAAAGCGATTATAATGGCAGGCGGCTTTGGAACCCGTCTTCGACCGTTGACAATAAATATTCCCAAACCGATGGTACCGATCGGCAGTATTCCGATGATGGAACATGTGGTTCATCTTTTGAAAAAACATGGTTTTGACGAACTTGTCTCTCTTCTGTTTTTTCAGGCCGATGATATCAAAAATCATTTCAAGGATGGCCGTAAATTTGGCGTCAAGATGGACTACCTTCAACCAACCGAAGATTATGGTACTGCCGGGGCGGTAATATTTGCCGAAGAATTAACTAACGAAACAACGCTGGTAATCTCCGGTGATGTTCTGACCGATTTTGATCTGACCGAAGCGATGGAATGGCATTACAACAAAAAATCTGACGCCACCATTTTATTAACTCGCGCGGAAAATCCACTTGCGTATGGAATCGTCATTACCGATGAAGAAGGCCGTATTACCCGTTTTCTTGAAAAACCATCCTGGGGCGAGCTGTTTTCTGACACGATAAATACCGGTATTTATATTCTGGAACCGCATGCTGTTCGCTTAATTCCGCCAAAAACAAATTTTGATTTTTCACAAAATCTTTTCCCGCTTATGCTATCCCGCGAAATGAGTCTTAACGGCAAAATATGCGAAGGGTATTGGAAAGATGTCGGGAACATCGAAGAATATTTTCTGGCCCATAGCGATTTTCTCGGCGGAAAGATTAATTTGTCGCTTGACTTACAGCAGAAAAAAGTTGGCGATGCAACCCTTCATTTTGGCAAGCGAGTTAAGCTCGGTGATGATTTGAAAATGGAAGGTGTTGTTATTATTGGTAATGATTCATCGGTTGCCGATGGCACCAAATTAAACAATGCCGTGATTGGTAACAATTGCATCGTGGGAAAACAATCAAAATTGAACGATTCGGTTCTCTGGCCCAATGTTATTATTGGCAGTGGCTCAAAGCTGAATCGCTCGGTAATCGGTTATCGCAGTCAGATCGGCGATAATGTTGTTTTAATGGACCATGTCATTGTTTCCGATGATTGTACTATCGGATCTAACGCCACCGTCAAGGCCAATTGTAAGATATGGGCAGGCAAGTCTGTCGATGATGGCGCGATTCTTTCGACCTCTCTGGTCTGGGGTGAAAAATGGAATCGGGAGTTAATGACCGATTCAAAAGTGACCGGCCTGGCCCTGACTGAGCTTACTCCTGAAATGTGCGTCAAACTGGGAGCCGCTTTTGGTGCCTTTATCGGACCGGGCAAAACGGTTGTCACCAGCCGCGACGCCTCCGACACCTCGCGTTTGCTTAAACGAAGTTTAATCAGCGGCCTGCTTGCCGCCGGCGTACATTGCGATGACCTCGAGACAATGCCGATTCCGGTGGTTCGTTATGCGCTTAATCATAGTAATTTTGCCGCAGGGGTTTATTTCCGGCACAATCCAAATGATTTTCATCTGATTGATATAATATTTTTCGACGGTAACGGCATCGACATGCCGACATCCAAATTGAAAAAAGTGGAGCGGCTCTTTTTCGGCGAAGATTTCCGACGTGCAAATATTGATGAAATCGGCCATCTTGAAATGCCGCAGGGTATCCTTGAAAATTACCGCGCAGATTTTATGTCAGCTGTAAGTGTTGATTTGATTCGTAAATCCGGATTTAAGGTCGTGATAGATTATTCCAATGGCGGCGCCTGTCAGGTTTTCCCAACAATTTTTTCCCAACTTGGAATTGATGTTGTCGCCCTGAATGCACACCTTGACCCCAGAAAATTTTCCCGCCATCCCGACGAAATGCAACGATCAGTGATTCAGTTATCAGCAATTGTCAAAACGCTGGGAGCCAATATCGGTTTTATAATCAATTCGGCTGCTGAAAAATTAACCGTGGTTGATGAATTCGGAAAGCTGATCGACAATCAACTGCTGCTGATGATTATGACCGACCTCTTTCTTAGGACCCATCCGGCCAATCGTATCGCCGTCCCGGTGGGGGCCACAATGGGTATTGAAGAAATAGCTTCCGAATACGGCGTTGAAGTTTTGCGGGTCCGTAACAGCCATCTGGCGATGATGGAAGCGTTCAAACGGGGAGGGATAGACTACGTCGGTGGAACCCGCGGCGGATTTATCTTCCCAACATTTCAGCTTGGCACCGATGCTGTTCTGGCGGCTATTTATATTCTGGAGATGCTTACCAAACAAAAAATCGGTCTGGCCCAAATTCGTGGTGAATTTGAAAAATATATTCGTGCCGAAAGCAGTGTCCCCTGTCCCTGGGCCAAAAAGGGTCAGGTGATGCGGAAACTTATAAGTTATACCGATAATAAAAATCGCCAACTAATTGATGGTGTCAGGGTAATTGAAGATGGCGGCTCGGTCCTTATTGCCCCCGATAATCTCGCCGCTGCTTTTAACATATTTGCGGAATCAGAATCACAGGAATTTGTCGATAAAAATATATCCCAATATCGGACCCTTATCGAAGAATCCCAGGATTAATTTTTAGTATAATTCAGACAAACAATAGGCCGGTTACAATCCTTGCAACCGGCCTGTTTGCTGATAAATAGGTTGGGAGTTGGTCCGCTTTATCTGCTACGACGACTATTTATATTTGGGCTCTCTTTTTGTTTCTATAATATTATACGGAGCAATATAAAAAATGTTCCAATCACTACATTTTTTGTTCCAATATTAACAAATATTAACTAATAAATAGACTTGATTTAAAACCGATATTAGAATAATATTGACTTTTGGCAGAAGATATAAACTCTCTGCTTTATAATGAAATTAACCACTGGAGAATATGATGGAATATTTTGAACGGATCAAAATCAATCGCATCCTTCTTAAGGATGAAATCGCTGCCGGAAGTGAGGTCCTGCTTTTTGGCTGGGTCAGAACAATCAGGGTATCCAAAAATGTCGCTTTTATAGTTATCAATGACGGTTCCTGTATGGGCAATATTCAGGCGGTGGTGGAAAATCCGGACAACTATCCAATTTTGAAAAAAATCCTCACCGGAGCATCGGTCAGAATAAAAGGGAAACTGATTGAGTCACCGGCCAAAGGTCAAAAATATGAACTGGTCGTGTCGGAACTGCAAATGCTTGGCGAGGCCGACGAGACCTACCCGGTTCAGACCAAACGACATTCGTTTGAATTCCTTCGCGATATTGCTCACCTGCGGATGAGAACCAACACCTTTGGAGCGGTCAATCGGATTCGTTCAAAAATATCTTATGCCGTGCACAAATTTTTTCAGGAGCGCGGTTTTTATTATCTCCATACGCCGATAATTACGACCTCCGATGCCGAGGGTGCCGGCGAGGTTTTCCGCGTCACCACTTTTGAACCCAACAACGCTCCGACTAAAGACGGCAAAATTGACTATAACGAAGATTTTTTTGGAGTTGAAGCCTTTTTGGCTGTCTCTGGACAACTTGAAGCCGAAATCGGTGCCTTGGCACTTGGCGATGTTTACACTTTTGGCCCGACTTTCCGCTCTGAGAATTCTAACACCTCGCGCCACGCTTCTGAGTTTTGGATGATCGAGCCGGAAATGGCTTTCTGCGATTTGGCCGGTGACGCCAAAATCGCGGTCGATTTTTTGAAATATTTGTTCAAATATGCTCTTGATGAATGTGCCGATGAGATGGGTTTCTTTAACCAGTGGATCGACAAAACCGTCATCGAAACGCTTGAGTTTGTGATCAAATCAGATTTTGAATTTATCACTTATACCGAGGCAATAAAAATATTGGAAAATTCGAAGGAGAAATTTGAATATCCGGTAGCCTGGGGTTCCGATATTCAGACCGAGCATGAACGTTTTCTTGCTGAGAAAAAATTCAAAAAGCCGGTGGTTGTGACCGATTATCCCATAGATATCAAGGCTTTTTATATGCGAGTCAACGATGATGAAAAAACGGTCGCCGCGATGGACGTTCTCGTTCCCAAAATCGGCGAGATTATCGGCGGCTCTCAGCGTGAAGAGCGGTTTGATGTTTTAAAGGCGCGTATGGAACAAATGGGAATGGATATTAGTCTGTATGACTGGTATTTCGATCTGAGGAAGTACGGCACGGCTCCGCATGCCGGTTTCGGATTGGGCTTCGACCGGACATTGATGTATATTACCGGGATGACAAATATCCGCGACACCTCGCCTTTCCCGCGTGTCCCCAGATGGGCCAAGTTTTAGAGTAATCGACAAATATAATTGTGCTGTCGGGTCGCCGCACCCGACAGATTAGCAGGTCGAAATCCCGCAGGGTTTCGACAATTTTACTACAAAATTTTGTACCAAGAGTTTAAAACGGCACCATAAATTCCTTATAAGTGGTTTCACCTTTTTTGGTTACAGCAAAATGGCTTCGTTTTGCATATAAAAAGTTTTTTGGCTAATCGGTTGAACCTCGTCGATAATTTCCTGTATTTTCATAATCGGTCATATACAGATAGACGCGGTTTGAATCAACAGTGATTTGGTTGGGAATTTGCGATTATCCGTTGGACATAATTTACGAAAGGAGTTTTCTAATTAATTATCCCACAGCAAGGGTGATTGTTGTGATAATGCTGTGATGGAATCGTTCTTTGCGACTTTGAAAACCGAGTTAATTTATCATGAAATATTTATTACAAGAAAGGATGCGCAATCGAAGGTATTTGATTATATTGAAATGTTTTATAACCGTAAATGCCGTCATTCGAGTTTAGACTACAAAAGCCCGGTTGAATTCGAAATGATGACAAAATCAACTTAACTCCCTGTCCGTTTTTACGTGGGAAGTCCAGTCCTTATGAGTGCAGACAAAACAGTAAATAGTTTATATCCAATACCCCTATGGCAATTTGTTTTGGCATTACAGGCTGAGTCAGCATCTGAGTGGGATGAATTCACACTTGATTGGATAGTGGACAAGTTGAATGTTCGAGGTGATGAGATATTATTTCACAAATCTGCATCTAATAGTAGTTTAGCTGATTACGTTAAATTGAAATCAATCAATTTGGCCGGTAAAACCGCACATTGCGACGTGCAGCACAGTATTTGGAAATTAAATTTGGATGCCGGAAATGAATCATGTCCAATTGATCCACTATGGTCTGAGAATAAGTATAGATTTTTTAGAGATGGATTTAAAAACGGTTCAAAAGCTATCAATTCAACCAGCTTCAAAGATGCTTGCGAATATGCGATAGAATTAAGCCGAAGACCGTATAAGCGTACAGGTCGTGGTGTTATTTGCCCAGCCAAAGATGGGTGTTTCTGCCGAAGTATGGAAGAGGTTAGAATAGACGACTGGTTATTCGAAAACGGTATTCATCACGAAAAAGAACCAAATTATCCAAAACATCCTATACTTAATAAAGGTGGAAGAAAACGAGCTGATTGGAAAGTTGGCAAGACATTTATTGAATATGCAGGTCTAATGAGTGATTCCCAATACAAAAAGAAACTAGAGGATAAAATTACTTTGGCTAAAGAAATGGGAATAAATCTAATTGTTCTTATTCAATCTGACTTGCAAAATCTTGAAAATGCCCTAAAAATAAAACTTAATTTATAATACTGTGGACGTAATCATAGGTTACCTATAGATAATTGAGAGACAGAGAATAATGAAGATCTACATTTCACTTGACAAATAATAAGGAGAAGCCATGCCTGTATTTAATTGTCCTCTTTGTAAACAAACTGTATCTCAAAACCTATACGAACGAATAACAGGGATTTGGGATGAAAAACAAAAACAGCTAAAAGATTTGATGAAAAGAGAAAACAAGCTTAAAAAGAAAGCCGCTTCAGACAAGAAAAAGTTTGATGAAGATAAGAAAAAACTAAATAAGACACATCAAGAAACCTTACAAAATCAGTTAGAGATACAACAAAAGAAAATGAGTAATAAGTTAAAAATCCAAGAACAAAAACTTAAAAAAGAAAAAGATAAAATTGTAAAAGAATTTGATAGAAAAATATCTACTGAAACAAATAAGATAAAGAAACAAGAAGCAGAAAATTTAAAGATTAAGGAAAAATTGCTAATTGAAAAGTTAGATAAGAAGAAAACTGCTGAAATAAATAGTGTGAAATTAAAGCTTGAGAAAGAAAAAAAGAAAATAGAGAAAGATAAAAGAATTGAAGCAGAAAAAACTAAAAGACTTGCACAACAATTTCATTCTTTACAAATAAAAAGTGATAAACAGATCAAGTCACTAGAAGAACAATTAAGAAAAAATAAAACAGCACAAGTCCTAGGATTTGAAAATGAAGATGAATTTTTAAAAGAACTTAAAGATCAATTTCCAAAAGATGAATTTAAGCATACTGGTAAAGGGGGGGACATATTACATACAGTAAAGGATGGAAATAAAATAGCAGGTGTAATTGTTTACGAAT
>DAOUVS010000234.1 GCA_030667525.1 Candidatus Zixiibacteriota bacterium
GCAAAAACGGAAAGAGCGCCAAACCCGGTATATCAGTCATCGGAGATGATTCCCGCGAAGGTCTGGCTGCGATTATTTCTATTAAGGTGCCTGATCCCCAGTTTGAGGGGCAGACCAAAACCAAGCTGGGTAATTCCGATGTACGCGGTATTGTTGAATCTATCACTAATGAATATCTTGCCAATCATTTTGAGGAAACTCCGCGCGACGCCAAAGCGATTGCCGAAAAAATAATTTCCGCAGCCCGTTCACGTGAAGCGGCACGGAAAGCCAAGGAATTGACCCGTCGTAAAACGGCGCTTGATCATGCCGCATTACCGGGTAAACTGGCCGACTGCTCCTTAACCGATCCGTCGATGTGCGAAATATATATTGTAGAGGGTGATTCGGCGGGAGGTTCGGCCAAACAGGGACGTGACCGTCGCTCTCAGGCGATTTTACCGCTTCGCGGAAAAATACTGAATGTCGAAAAGGCCCGTCTTGATCGGGTTTTGTCAAACGAAGAGATCCGGACGATGATAACCGCGCTCGGCTGCGGTATCAGAGAAGATTTTAATATAGAAGGTTTGCGTTATCACAAAGTCATTATTATGACCGATGCTGATATTGATGGTGCTCATATCCGAACCTTGATTCTTACTTTCCTTTTCCGTCACATGAGAGAACTTATTGAGCATGGTAATATTTATATTGCTCAGCCTCCTCTGTATAAAGTGTATAAGGGTAAAAAAGAACATTACGCCTACAACGAAGATGAACGGGAACGTTTTATCAAGCAGTTGGGCGGTGAGTCAATTTCGGTACAACGGTACAAAGGTCTTGGTGAAATGAATCCCGACCAGCTCTGGAAAACAACGATGGACCCGGAGACCCGGACGCTGCTATCAGTTTCAGTGGAGGATGCCGCCGAGGCCGATCATGTATTCTCGGTTTTGATGGGTGACGTAGTTGAACCGCGGCGTGAATTTATCGAAAAAAACGCCAAATATGTCAGAAACCTTGATATATAAATAAATCAGAATTTACACAGGTCAGGGTCGATTCGACCCTGACCTTTTTTATGTACTTAAATAATAAAAACTAAATCTCTTTGATAGTCTCTTTATAAACAATGCCGCGCTCTTTAAGACCATTGAGTATAAATTCAACACATTCCGGTTGTTTGCCAATAAATTCGGGGACCGACATCCCAACTTTTGAATAAAGTCCTTCTGCAATCATCCTGACCGCCATCGTTGCGGTGTATCCGGTTGTCCGGGCCATTGAATGAACTCCTGTTGCCTCATCATACCGGTCAAGAAGATCATAAGTATAACGAAGTTTTTTGCCGTCTTTTTCGCCCTCGACAATAACCTGCATCACCGTAATATCAACCTCGCCCTCGTTTAGTTTCCATTTGGGGAACAGTAGTTTTGAGGTCAAATCAATCGGGCGGATTTTTGTACCATTGATTTCAATCTCTTCCTGACTGAAAAAGCCGGTTTCCCGAAATACTTTCATTTTTTCAATATGTCCGGGATAACGTAAAGTTTTTTCCTTCATGTTGGGGGCATCAATAGTTTTTGCCAGAGTTCGTAAACCATCGCTGTTAAAAGATTCAAGCGTCCCAATCCCGGGAAAGTTCATTAACTCAGGATCAGACAATGCCGGACGAATCACCATCTGCCCATTTTCAACATAACGGGCCGGGCGGGTGTACTCTTCGATAACATCAATTGGCGAAAAAACAGCTTTGTACTCATACGGCCATTCCCTGATTTCCGGCAAACCGCCAACATAGGTGAGGGCGACATCGGTTTTGTCCAACAGGTGATCAACATACCCGGTCAGAATATTACTCATCCCCGGCGCAACGCCGCAGTCCATTATCGCTATAACATTTTTTGCTTTGGCTAATTCGTCAAGTTGAAACGGATCCTCTGGGAAAAAGGCGATATCGATAACATTTTTACCGGCGGTGATAATGCTTTTTAATGTTTGGAATCCCATAAACCCCGGGACGGCATTAACAACGATATCATAATCGGCTACAAGTTTCTGGACATCATCAGGGTTTGATAAGTCTTTTGCTATTTTATTTATATTATAGCTTTTATCAATTTTATCCAGAACAGATTGACTATAATCAATTAGAGTAACTTCAAATTTTGAATCTTTTTTCTCTTTCGCCAGATCGATAGCCATCGGTCCACCGACCAGTCCTGCACCTAAAACAACGACTTTCATAAGACACTCCTATTACTTTTGCCCAATTGAATTGGCAAATAAAATTACTATTTACAAATGAGATATTTAAACGGGAATATATAAAGATAAACTTATAGGCCGCTGTAGCGGTTTTGATAATCAACCAGTTCTGTCCGATTCATGATAAACTCTCGAGTCTGGTAACAGCTTTTTGTCATTTTTGCCTGTATTCTTATCATACTTTCAAGATAATCAATTTTGAATTATTGTCAATTTGGCAAGTAGTTTTCTCTTTTTTAATAAATTCCTTGTAAGTTATTCTTACTCCTGCCGTTACAACGAAATGGGTTTGTTTTGTCATTTTTAATTTTTTGAACTATCAATTTGATGATAATTTTATTCCTCTTCCAGCTATTAGCTCTTAGCCAAAATGCGATGTTTATAATGGTTATGACTCATATAGATACTGAATGGAATAAATCAATATTGGTTTGATGGCGATTTTGTTGGAATAGAAATTAATTAATATTTGATGGATGAATTATATAGAATATACGTCTATATATTATGATATACCTAATGTAAGGAGATAAATGAAATGTATAGATTTACTTATTTGGTAATTCCAATCATGATGTTTCTATTGTTTTTAGGATGTTCCAAAAAAACAACCGATGCCGATGCGACCTTGAATTCGCAACCCGAAGCCACGTTTGAAATTGTTTCATATTATCCGGATGGCAGTGAAGAAACGTCAGTAATGGATTCAGTAGTTTTACTGTTTTCAGGGGATTTAGATTGTAATACCATCAATACCAGCACGATTCGGGTAGCAATGGGCAAAAGCGGAACACTGACATGCAATTCAAACAGAGTTGTATATAAGCCTGATTATTCCTTTGACTTTGCAATTGCCGTAGAGGTTTTTGTTTCCAAAGATGTATCCAGCGCCGATGGTATTAGTCTGGGTAATGATTTTAGTTATATATTCTGTACCGAGGTTGAACCGGGTAAATAATACCGCTGATTAAATTCTGTCAAACCCCAAAGAGTCATGACCTGCAAGACTGTCGTGTTCGGCGACCCGATAGCACGACTATCTGAATATATAAACTAACCCACAGCAAGCTGTGGGCCACCCATACTAATAAAATAAGTGACCTACTTATCAATCGGCTTGCCGCGAAAGGTATTGGCTTCGGGAACCGGGCTTCCTGCTATTCTCCGCCATGAAAGAATCTGTCCGATATGTGTGAAAATATCCGCCAGGGGACCGTTCATCAAAAGCCAGATCGGGATTTTTTCATCACCCCAGGGATTGTGGACATTCATGTTGGCCAATTCAGCGTCATCCATATTTTCCAATTTATCCCGAATATCTTTGAGGTGTTGTAATGTCTGGTTTTTTAGCTCATGCAGGCCGCTTGCCGGTTTTTCGGAATATTTATTGTCGATAATGGTCTGATAAAGCCAGACGACTAATTTAAAAATATGCACCATCAACTCTTTTAAGTTTTTACTACCTTCAACCGGGCGAAACTCTAGATAGCTGTCGTCCAGTTCTGCCAATGAGCATTTGTACCGAAACGCCATCCCATCGATAAGCCGCACCAGAACATTTGCGGCGCTCATCTTTTCCGGGAGTTTCAGTATATTTTCATACAGTTCTTTTGGCATGATAATTCCTCTATCTTTTATAAATCATATTTTATGATTTATCACTTCTGTGTATCATAATAGAATCAGGAGCATATTTTTCACAAAATACATCTACCCCAAATTTGATTACTATTGCGATTACAGTCGCCGCAAGCATTAAACCAGTAATTTTCCATGAACCTAAAACGGAAATAATCGCTGCCGTTATATATTTTTCATTATAAGCTACAGATATACATTGCGACCAAGCTTTATATACTTCACTATTGGGATCACAAATAGAACGCCATGCCACGCGTTTTAAGGCAGAATTTGCCTTATGCCCAATCTCGATTTCAGAATATGCCTTTTTGGGTTCAGGCAAATATTTTCTATCTAACATAGGTATCAAAATTACAGAATGTTCGCGAAACATCTCAAGCAAGGGTATTGAATTAGATGGCAATGATTTTGTAAGAAGTTGCAATAATTCAACTTCAGATTTACTTTGAATTAGCTCAATTGCTTTTCTCTGTACGATAGTTGGATCCAATTTTTCAATTTCATCCGCTATAAGAGAAGACAGTAATGCTTCTTCTTCGATTCGTTTAAGATATCTTTGATGAAACTGGCGTCTCTTGAAATCCGAATTAATATTATTAGCTCTAATTATTGTTTCAGTTACATATTTTTTTGCTTCTGTGTAATTTTGTTTTCTAATATAACACAAAGAAAGTAAAGCTGTGGCTTCAAGATATACCCTAGTCTGTACGGA
>DAOUVS010000058.1 GCA_030667525.1 Candidatus Zixiibacteriota bacterium
GCTGCGATGGGGATTGGTGTTGCTTCCGGCCACTTCTATCCCGGAATAGCCGGTTTCTGGGATAAGTTTTCAGTTGGAACAACCAACCTTCCAATTGCCATTGGCTTGATTCTTATGATGTATCCTCCTCTGGCCAAAGTGCGTTACGAAGAGATGGGACGAGTTTTTCGCGACTATAAAATTCTGATCCTAAGTCTGATACAAAACTGGGTATTAGGACCGATCCTGATGTTTGTGCTGGCTGTGGTGTTTCTATCCGGCTACCCTGAGTATATGGTCGGCTTGATTATGATTGGGTTGGCCCGGTGTATCGCCATGGTAATAGTCTGGAATGACCTGGCTGATGGAGATCCTGAGTATGCCGCCGGACTGGTTGCATTCAACTCTGTTTTTCAGGTGCTGTTCTATTCAGTATTCGCGTGGATCTTTGTAACCAAATTGCCGCCACTTTTTGGACTTGAGGGAGTTGCTGTTGATATTACCATCGGCCAGATCGCCGAAAGCGTTTTCATATATCTTGGTATTCCGTTTATTGCCGGGATGCTGACGAGATTGATCTTAGTGAAGGCGAAAGGGAAGGAATGGTATCATCGGGAATTTGTCCCGAAAATCAGTCCAATCACACTAATTGCGTTGCTATTCACGATTTTGGTTATGTTTTCCCTAAAGGGTGAATTGATTGTAAAGATTCCAATGGATGTGGTCCGTATCGCAATTCCGTTATTGATTTATTTTGTGGTGATGTTTCTGGTTAGTTTTTTCATGAGTAAGAAGGCTAAAGCAAATTATGGTAAAGCAACAGCTCTCAGTTTCACCGCAGCATCTAACAACTTTGAGCTTGCAATTGCAGTTTCGGTGGCGGTCTTTGGTATCAATTCCGGAGTTGCTTTTGCCGCAGTAATTGGACCATTGGTCGAAGTGCCGGTATTGATCGGTCTGGTTAACGTCGCTTTATATTTTAGGAAAAAATACTACGCAGATAACGATATTGAGCTAAAAAGCTGTAAAACGAATTAGAATAAACAATAATAGCTTCAAAAACTTTCATATTTATAAGTTCTCATTATAGCCATTTTATTTTTTTGAGATTAAAAACTATTCCGGAGGTTTCTTATTCGTATACATAATATATTTGTTTCTGAATTAGAAATATGTTAATCTGTTTAGAATAATTGAGATAGAGGAATAAAAATGGACAAGGAACTTTCAAATTTAAATCATACAGCCGTCAGTTTAAAAAATGGCGGAGAAGTAATAATTCTTGATACCGGATCAGTTATTAATGCTGAAGCGGAAGCTATGTTACAGGCCCTTCATTCGCGTTCAACTGGTGGATTAAGAAACCATTTGAAAATTTTGGCGGAAAAAGGGGCCGACAATTTTATGGAAAAGTTTTATGTCGGTTACGGACATCATTCAATAGGGGATTGCGGAGACACGACAATATTTGTCGAAGGGGTTTCGATGCCGGCGGTCAAGGCGGTTCAGGATAACCCGCTTTTTAGAGGACAGGAATCTTCGACAAGGTATTTAGATTTTTCCCGGCAGCCGTTTATTGACCCGACCCGAACAGCGGAAGGAAATACCGTTTTAGAAAAACAGCGGCAATTTTATATTGATGCTCAAGAACCGACAAGAGAACATTTGAAAAAACTCCATCCGATAAAAGAGGGCGAAAAAAAATCTATCTATAACAAGGCGATCGATGCCAGAACTTTTGATATTACCAGAGCTCTTCTCCCGGCGGGAGCTGCGACCAATTTTGCGTGGCATACCGATCTTAGACAAGCGTCAGATAAGCTGTTATTTTTAAAACATCATCCTTTACCGGAAGTTAGAGAGATCGCCTCAGGAATAAAAGAAGCGCTTAAAAAACATCACCCTCATTCTTTTGGACATGAAATCCCTGATGCAACAGAAAACTATCAAGACCTGATAGCGGAAAATTATTATTACCATGATTCGGAATGCCCCGATGAACCAATTATTGATTTTAAAAATATTGATCTCAAAGAATTAAAAAAATATAACGACCTTTTCAGTAAAAGACCTCCCAAGACAGGACTGCCAAAATTTGTCGGGCAAATAGGTACCCTTGATATAAGATACCGGTTAGATTATGGTTCTTTCAGAGATGTTCAAAGACACCGCGCCATCACCCAAAGAATGCCGCTGCTTACCACCGACTTGGGATTTAACCAATGGTATATTGATAATCTGCCGGAAACGGTAAGAGAAAAACTGCCGGGACATTTAGAAATGATTAAAAAGGCGATAGGTGAATTTAAAATTCAGGGAGAACTGCAACAATATTTTATTCCGATTGGGTATAATACTTCCAATAGATTTACCGGAGATTTACCGGCGACAGTGTACATGGTCGAAATAAGAGACTCCCGGTTTGTGCATCCAACCCTGCAAAAAGTCGCCCATAATATTGGAAAGCAAATTACCGGCAAGTTAGGCATAAAACTAAATGTCGACCCGGAACCAAACAGTTTTGATATAAAAAGAGGGGAACAAGATATTGTCGCTAAAAAATGAATTATGAACATTCTTCTAGCTTGAGAGAGTATTGGTTTTATTTGTTTCCTATATTTGAATAACATAGTTTTTTATGAATACTGTCGAATTATTAAAAAATTGTTATCTATGCAAAGAATTAAATGAGCAGGAATTAAACTTGCTGGCCGAGATTGTTTTTATCAGAACAATTGATAAAGGGGAGATTCTGTTTTTTCAGGGTGACCCGGCCAATGGGTTTTACACGCTGCTTTCAGGATTGATTCGTATTTATAAATCTTCGCCGGAAGGTAAAGAATATACTCTGCATACTATCCGACCGGGACAGATGTTTGCCGAAGCGGCGATTTTTGGCGGTAATAAATTTCCAGCCAACTGTATTGCACTTGAGGAATCAAATGTTGCCTTTTTTGAAAAAGACAGATTTATAAATCTGATTGTTAATTCCCCTCACATTTCGCTGAAAATGATATCGGCGTTATCCGGTTTTGTGAGAGATTTTAATCGGCAAATTGAAAACCTGTCATTAAAAGCGGTTTCAGCGAGACTTGCGCTGTTTTTATTGAACCAAACAGAAACAACCGGTAAAAATAATATTGTTCTTGATATATCAAAATCGGAACTGGCTAATTCTCTTGGTACGATAAGCGAGACGCTCTCTCGCAACTTTCGCAAATTGAAAGAGTTAGCGATAATTGAGATGGATGGCAAAAATATTTCTATTCTTGATTTTGATAAACTTCGGGCAATTTCCGAGGGCGAAAAAGTTTAGTTTTCCTTGACTTAGATCAAGGCCAATTTCAAACCAATTCCCGACATTCCAAATATAGAAATTGATAACAAAACGTGCGCATATATATTTGGAGGTCGAAATGGCAGTAAGAAAAATAATTAAAATTGATGAAGAAAAATGCGATGGTTGCGGAGATTGCGTTCCAAGTTGTGCCGAGGGAGCAATTCAGATTATTGATGGTAAGGCAAAAGTGGTAAATGAGACTTACTGCGATGGTTTCGGCGTCTGTTTGGGTGAATGTCCGCAGGGTGCAATAACAATGGTGGAACGTGAAGCGCCTGCCTATGATGAAGAGGCTGTCCAAAAACATTTGGCCGACCTTAATAAAAAGAAATCGACGCCTCTTCCGGTTATTGAATCTTCTCCGATTCCTGCTCAACCGCATGGCGGATGTCCCGGTTCGGCGATGAGAGGTTTTAATCAACCGCCGCAGGTATCAAGCCAACCAGCCGAAAGCGACAGTATTTTACATTCTCAATTGAAGCACTGGCCGGTGCAATTGATGTTGGTTCCGCCACATGCACCATTTTTAAAAGGGGCCGATATTTTGGTTTGTGCCGATTGTGTTCCTTTTACGGTTCCTGATTTCCATAATCGTTATCTGGCCGGAAGAGCGTTACTTGTCGCATGTCCCAAATTAGATGATTTACAATACTACCACGAAAAACTGAAAGATATCATAAGAGAAGCGGCACCAAAAAAACTTACGGTAGTAAAAATGGAAGTGCCTTGCTGTACCGGTATTGCTCAGATAACTGTTCAGGCCCGCAATGAAGTTGCTCCCAATATTCCTGTCGAAGTAATCACCTGCGGAATACAGGGTGGAAGTCATATTGAAAATATTACAATTGGACAGGCCGGATAAAAGCTAAAATGGAAGACAGAAAAGAGATAAATGTCTCGCCCGAAAAAGGGGAGGGGGCCCGGAAAAAATATAATCGAAACAAGCAGAAACCGATTCAGACGATTCGTTTCTGGGTTCAGGTCGGTTTTGTTCTTTTATGTTTATGGATCGGGGTTGAGTTTTATAATTTTGTCAGATTTCTGGAAACTTCCGGGCTCGAAGGTTCGGCTTATCGGCCCCCCGGTGCTGAAGGATTCTTACCGATCAGTTCACTGATGAGTATGTATCTTTTTGTGATCTCGGGCGAAATACATCCTGCTCATCCGGCTGGATTTTTTATTCTGCTGGCGGCGATAGTAGTTTCCTTTGTTGTCGGGAAATCATTCTGTTCATGGCTCTGTCCGTTTGGCTGGTTGTCGGAATTGCTTGGGGATATTGGCGAGAAGCTTTTTAGAAGAAAATTAAAAATACCAATGTGGCTCGATTATCCATTGCGATCTCTCAAATATCTTTTACTGTTATTTTTTGTCTATTCAATTTTTTTCCTGATGACCGAGGCATCATTACGTACATTTCTTGATAGTCCATACAATATTGTTGCCGACATAAAAATGTATTATTTCTTTATTGATATTTCAAGATTTTCCCTGATTATTATTGTCGTTTTATTCTTTTTATCTATTCCGATACGAAATCTCTGGTGCCGCTATCTTTGTCCGTATGGTGCTTTGCTTGGATTGACTTCACTTTTTAGCCCGCTTAAGATCAAGCGTAATAGTGAAACCTGCATAGATTGTACCAAATGCGCCAAAGTCTGTCCATCGTTTATAAAAGTTGACAAAATGAGTACAGTTATATCTGATGAATGCACCAGTTGTTTGAAATGTATCGATAGCTGTCCTGTCGCTGATACTTTGGAATTAAAACCAATCATAGGCCGATCTACTCTTTTAAAAAAATATGTTGTATTTGGAGTAGTTATTCTGTTTGTTTTGGTAACAGGTATAGGAATGATTTCGGGAAAATGGCAAAATAATGTGAAAATTGATGAATACTTGTATCATCAACAATATTTGTTTGGTTATGGCCATCCCACAAGTACAAATGAAATAAAGAAGTTAAACAAAAGAAATAAAGAAAGTGATACTAATATACCAAAGTCTAATGAGGAGGAAGATAAGTGAAAAAAATTCTAATTCTAATCATACTGGCGATGATTGTTCTTTGTGCCGGTCAAGCTTTCGGTGACCCCGAAATTAAGACGTCAGGGCAGATTCGACTTCGTTGCGAATTTGACAATGATCCAAACAATAGCTTTGGTACGGCGGCTACAACAGTACATACTACTTTTTTGAGAACCCGGTTTAATGTTGATGCAACTATCAATAAAAATACCTCGGCCTATATCCAGTTTCAGGATAGTCGGAAATTCGGAACCTTAAACTCCAGCGGTATTGGTGTTGATGCGGATGATAAAGTCTATTTGCATCAGGCTTATTTTAAGATCAATCAACTTTGGGAAAATGGAATCGGTCTTAAAGCCGGACGGTTCGAAGTCAATCTTGGCAACCAAAGAGTTTTTGGCGCCGTCGGCTGGCATAACGAAGGCCGGACCTGGGATGGTATGGAGCTGTTTTTTGAAGGCGGTGAATTTGCCGTTTCCGGTTACATGCTGAGACCAAGAGACGATTTTGATGATAGCGCAAGTACTGATTTTGATATTTTCGGTGTCAACGCAAAAATCAATCAGCTGAATCTTGAACTGTTTGCTTTTTTGGAAAAAGATGCCGCCAAAGCTGTTTTAATCAATGGAGGGGATACGCTAACTTCTCCTCATGATGCGCTCGAAAGAATAAATCTTGGTTTATACACTCATCGTTCTTTTGATCAATTTGATTTTGCGCTCAATGCTGTTTATCAAATGGGAAAACATCGGATCTGGACAGTAATAGCCTCAGATACCGGATCTTTTGAAGAAGATATTGCCGCCATGATGTTCACTTTTGAGGCCGGCTACACCTTCGAGGGCGATATGAATCCGCGTCTCGCCGTAGGAATTGACTATTCTTCCGGTGAGGACGATTTTTTCGATAACAAATTTAAAGCATATAATAATCTTTATTACACCGGTCACAAATTTCGGGGATATATGGATTATTTCCTCGCCTCAAAGAGGACTGGTTTGATGGACCTGATGTTCCGAGCGAAACTCAACCCGTTTGAGGGCTGGACGGTTAAAGGCGATCTTCATATGTTTTCAACGGCAGTGGACTATGCCTCAGAGGTTGATGGTTCCATGACCAAGGATATTGGCATGGAGCTTGATTTCTCTATCGCTACCAAAAACATTTCGGGTGCCAAATGGGTCACTGGTTTATCGTTGTTTATGCCAAAGGATGCATATACCGAAATTGACGGCAATGAAGATATGACCATGTGGGCCTATTCGATGTTTACGGTTGGATTTTAACCTGTTTGATGATAAACTAAAGAGTAATCACCTGCCGGCGATTGGTTACAAAAACCGGCGGGTATCTTTCCTGGTAAACTATGATTGTGAGGTAATATGAAAAAGTTGTATTTTATTGCGGTGGTCGTGCTGGTCTTGGGCCTGCTGCCAATATTAGCATCCGGCGAAACCGATGCTCGGGTAGCTGGTAAATGTATGACCTGTCATAAGGAAAAATCGCCCGGTTTATATCAGCAGTGGTTTATGTCGCAACACGCCATGCATAAAGTAACCTGTATTGAGTGTCACGGAGCAGAGAAAGGCGACAAGGATGGCTTTATGCATGAAGGTGCTTTAATTGCTACTCTTGTCACTCCTAAAGACTGTGGTGCCTGTCATAAGAAAGAGGCCGAAGAGGTAGAAAACTCTTATCATGCTCATGCTGGGGAAATTTTGACTTCACAAGATGCTTATCTGGCCCATGTTGCCGGTGGCGAACCGGTAGCTATAACTGGCTGCGAGAGTTGTCATGGTGGTAAAGTCAAGATTGATCCGGATTCACCAAATATGCTTTCCAAAAAGAGCTGGCCAAATTCCGGAATCGGACGATTGAATCCTGATGGATCAAAAGGTTCCTGTAATGCTTGTCATACGAGACATTCATTCTCGGTTGCTCAAGCTCGGAAACCTGAAGCTTGCTCCAAGTGTCACCTGGGCCCGGATCATCCTCAAAAAGAGATTTATGAAGAATCAAAACATGGCAATGCATATTATACACATCAAAATGATATGAATATTGATTCAGATCGCTGGGTTGTTGGTGTTGATTACTTTGAAGCTCCGACCTGTGCCACCTGTCATATGTCTGCAACAGCCGCAATGCCGGTAACCCATGATGTAGGGAAGCGGATAAGCTGGACCTTGCGCCCGCCGGTATCAAAGCATAAAGATAACTGGCAGACAAAACGAAATGATATGAAAACTGTCTGCATCACTTGTCACAGCAGTACCTTTGCTGATGGCCATTACTATCAGTTTGATGCTCTCGTGAATCTTTATAATGACAAATTCGCCAAACCTGCCGGTGAGATTATGAAGATCATCAAAGAGCGCAAGCTTTTGGAAAATCCAGCTTCATTCAGTAATAAAATTGAATGGATATATTGGGAAATCTGGCATCACGAGGGCCGTCGTGCCAGACATGGCGCCGCGATGATGGGTCCTGACTACACCTGGTGGCACGGCATTTATGATGTTGCCCATAATTTCTATTTCAAGTTGATTCCTGAAGCTCGCAAATTTAATGATCCTGAGTTGAATGCACATCTTGACAAACTGATAAAAGAGAGTCCAATGCATAAATGGCTGACAACTCCAACAGGCGAACTTAAAGATAAAATCCGCTCTGGTGAAATGCAGGATATTTACAAAAACCTTTTTGAAAATAAGTAGAGGTATAAGGTGTTAGAACGATATCTGCACTTTATAAAAGGCGTTTCAATTAACTTGTGTGGCAAGCTGGGGGTAGTTCTGGTAACCTCTTCGTTTGTCTCCTTGATAATTCTGGAACTGGCGCGTTTAATGGGAATAATCACCAGCTCATATGCTGGCTTGGTGACCTATATGTTATTTCCATCATTATTTGTTATCGGACTATTTCTAATTCTGATCGGTTGGTTTAAATTCAAAAAACAAACCGGAAAAACAATTACCGAATTATTTGAGCAGGGATTTGATAAAGAAGATTTGTCGGTCACTATATTTGGATCAAGAGTTTTTCACTATATCGGTTTCTTTTCAATAATTAATATTGTTTTTCTTATTATCATAAGTTCGCAAATGTTCAGTTTTATGGATAGTCCAAAATTCTGCGGAACCGCTTGCCATTCCGTTATGAATCCTGAATGGGTTACATATCAACAGTCGCCCCACTCCCGCGTTGACTGTGTGCAATGTCATGTGGGTGAAGGCGCCGGGGCTTTAATAGACAGCAAATTAAATGGTATTTGGCAGATGGTTTCGGTAACATTTGATTTATTGGAAAGACCAATACCGACACCGGTTCATCAGTTGCGTCCTGCCAGAGAAACATGCGAAAAATGCCACTGGCCGGATAAGTTCTATGGATCACGGCTTAAGACAATTGTTCATAATGACCTTGATGAAGCAAACACTACTAATTATTCGACGCTGAATCTAAAAATCGATGCCGGCCACGGAGACAATCGATCAGGAATTCATTGGCATATTACTGCTGAAAATGAAGTTCGTTATATTTCGGTTGATGATAAACGCGAAGAAATTATTTGGGCCGAAGTGAGACAACCGGATGGAAGTTATAATCGGTACACAAATAAAACTCTTACCGGTATGACAACTTCTCAAACCGATACCAGATCAATAGATTGTGTTGATTGCCATAATCGAGCAACTCATATTTATGAAAATCAAGAGAATGCAATTGACAAAAGAATTTATGACGGTTTGATAAACATATCATTGCCATTTATTAAAAGAGAAGGGTTAAAAGCCGTAACCAGTGGGTATCCTGATAAAAATGCTGGATTAGAAGGTATCTCGAATCATATCTTTGGATTTTATCAACGTCAATATCCGGAATTGGCGCGAGCAAAATCATTTATAATTGATTCGGCGATCACTTCTCTTCAGGAGATTTATTCCAGGAATATTCATCCGGAAATGAATATTACCTGGGGTACTTATGCCAGCCATATTGGACATATCGGGACGACTGGATGTTTCCGATGTCATAACAGTAATATGGTGGACAATAATGGCAATACTATTTCCGATGACTGCACCTTATGCCATTCTTTGCTTTCCAATAAGGCGGCAACTCCTTATCAGTATTTAACAAAGCCTGATACATCCGATATCAATTATCAAATGCATAAATACTTAAGGGATGAGTTTCTTCAGTCTTACTAAACTAAATTAACCTTTTCCGGCCGGTATCTATTGGGGTGCCGGCCTTTTTATTGAAATTTGATTTTAAAAAAATTCTGAGATTTATACCTTCTTCGCAAGTTGCGAAGATAATAACAACATTATAATATAACAGACTGTTTCACACCAAGTTACAAGTTTTACAATAAAAAGTTATAAAGAATTCTTGACAAATCACCGAATTATTATTAGTATATAACTCAGAAAAGTCAGAAAAGGCAGAATTAACAGAAATGAAAGATAATTTAATGAATAAAGAGTTCCTTACCACCAGTCAGGCGGCAAAAATTTTATCTGTTTCTCCTGACACGGTTCTTAAATGGGTAAAAGCCGGAAAAATAAAATCAAATAGAACTTTTGGTGGGCACTTCCGCATTCCTGCCTCCGAAGTAAAATTGTTTAATGGTTCAGTCTCAGATGATTTGGATAATGTAAACAATGGCCATCTCGCCGTTCCATATCAGTATTGCTGGGAGTATCTGGCGGCCGGTGGCCCAATAAAATCAGAGTGTAAGGATTGTATAACCTTTCGTTCAAGAGCCAGTCGTTGTTATGAACTAAAAGATATCCCTGGTGGGTTGGGATGTTTGAATCTGATGTGTGATACCGAGTGTTCCAGATGTGAATATTTCAAAGTTGTTAATGGCCAAAAATTAAATATTCTGATTTTAAGTGAAAATGAAAAAATAGTTCAGGATCTGGATAATCTGGATGATACCGGAATTTTTAGTATCCACTTTACCAGGGATGAATATTCGGCTGCAATCGCTATTCAGGAATACCGTCCAGATTATATAATAGTCGATTGCTCGATTGGTAAAAAACGAACAGGGTATATATGTAATAATCTTTTTAATGATATTCGAATACCGGTTGTTCGAATTATACTATCATCAAAATCAAAAAATATTAAAGATTATTGCGACAATGAGATTTTTGGATGGATTCGCAAACCGTTTGATGTTGATCAACTTAGAGAGTGCATCAGGGGAGTTCCCAAATAGAATATTAGCGTTAATTATAATAAAGGAGCTGTGTAATGGCCGCTAGCGTCAAAGTTAAGAACTGCAATTTAAGATTGCAAAAAGGTGATATCACTGATCTCGATATTGAAGCGTTTGTATATTATGCCAGAGAGGATCTGGCTCTTGGTTCCGGATTTGGAACCGCCATCGCTGTCAGAGGTGGCCCGACAATTCAAAAAGAACTCAATGAATTCGGAATAATAAAAATGACCGAAGCGGTTGTTTCAGCAGCTGGCGAAATGAAGGCAAAGTATATTATTCATGCCAACGGTCCCAAATTTCAGGAAGAGGATCTTCCTGAGAAGTTGAAACAAACAATCCTGAATTCATTGGCAAAGGCCGAAGAAAAGGGAATCAAGGCGATTGCTTTTCCACCAATGGGCGCTGGTTTTTATGGAGTCCCTCTGGATCAAAGTGCCGAGATAACTCTCAATACAATCAAAGAGTACTTATCGGGTGAAACAAATTTGGATGATGTTGTCGTATGTTTGAATGACAATCGCGAATATATCTTATTTGATAAGAAATTTTCTTCATTGAAATAATTTTAGGGAGTTATCTATGTTTGATTTAGAATTTGCACGAGGAACACTTCATGACATAGCTTTGGCTATCATGATGATTGTATATTTTATTCGATTGTACTGGCTGACCAGATTCACCGCTGGAAAAGAGCGTCAGGCTCCGACCGGACGCGGTGATACCAACCCCCGCAAGGGATTTATTTATTCCTGGGGAAATGTTGGTATGCCCTGGGCGATGGAATCAACCAGATCAAAGCTGTTCCTGTATTTTCAGTTTGTGATTTTTCATCTTGGCGTAACGGCCGCAATTATTCTGATGTTTTCGATCTCGTTTTATTTTAAGGACTCACCACTCCCGCCGCAACTTGCTTTAGCCTTTAAAATAATTATCGGCGCCGCCTTTACAGTCGGCGTGATACGGATCATTCGCCGGATTGGAAGCAAATATATTAGAGCGATCAGTTCTCCCGACGATCATTTTTCGCTCTGGCTTTTGACCACCTGGTTTTTATTCGGATATATGGCGGCACCTAATAACCTTGCCGGAGGTGAGTGGAAATTACTGACCTTCTTCACCATGGGTTCATTTTTCTTAATATATGTCCAATTTTCCAAAATATCGCATTATCTGTACTATCCGTTTACAAGATATTATCTGGGCAAATCACTCGGAAGACGGGGCGTTTTCCCTATTAAGAGGTTTCAATAATATATTACTCAAGAATGACCTAATTTTTTGGAGAATAAAATGGCAAAAGAAAGATCACATAAAGCTCAGATAGTAATAGACAGATTGGGCAAAAAGCTAAATCGGCAGATAGTCGGTTCATTGGTGGCCTGTGTCCATTGCGGAAATTGTACCGACGCATGCCACTATGTTTTGGCCAACCCGGGCGACCCGACTTATGCACCGGCGTATAAGGCTGATAAAATCAGGTCGATTTTTAAACGTCACTATGACTGGACCGGACGGATATTTCCGTGGTGGGTTCATGCCAAAAGTTTACATACTGATGAGGATCTCGAGGAACTGAAAGATATAGTTTTTGGAAAATGCACCAACTGCCGCCGTTGTACTATCAATTGCCCGATGGGTGTTGATCTGGCCACTTTCAATAGAATGGCTCGCGGTCTACTGGTTTCGGTTGGTGTTATGCCTGAGGGTGTTGCGGTTGTGTCCAAAGATCAATGGGAAATCGGCAATCAGATGGGAGTCCTGAAGGAGGATTATGTTGATACTCTTGAATGGCTTACTGAAGAAATGCAGATGGAATATCCCAAGAGTCCCGGTATTCCGATAGATACTGTTGGTGCCGATGTTGTTTACTCAATCAATCCGCGCGAAGTCAAATATGATCCGCGAACCATCTCTGATGCAGCTATGATATTTAATGAAGCTGGTGAAAATTGGACAATGCCGGCGGAAGATTGGGATATGACCAATTTTGGACTTTTCTCCGGCGATGATGATCTTGGCGGAGGCGTTGCCCGCCGTCTTTATGAAAAGGTGGTAGAACTTAAGGGTAAGAAACTGGTTATTTCGGAATGTGGGCACGGTTATCGTTCAACAAGGTGCGAAGGGCCTAACTGGGCCCAGCATGATGTAAGTTTCCCGATGGAAAGTTCCGTTATCACCATGATCAACTATATTAAAGAAGGCAAGATCAAAGTTGATAAATCCAAGAACACTGAGAAGATGACGTTTCATGATTCATGCAACAATGCTCGCAGCTGCGGTCTGACTGAAGAACCTCGCGAACTGCTTAATCTGGTTTGTGAGAATTTTCAGGAAATGTATCCCAACCGCACCGAGAATTATTGCTGTACCGGTGGTGGCGGTGCTATGTCGATGTCGGAATATACTCCTCAAAGATTAATATCGGCAAAAGTAAAGGCCGATCAGCTTAAGGCGACCGGTGCCTCAGTTGTTGTAACGTCGTGTCATAATTGCGTTGATGGCTTGGCAGATTTGATCAAACATTATAAATTGGATATGAAAGTTACTCAACTTGTAAATCTGGTAGCAAACGCATTGGTAATTGATAAACCTATCGAGGTTCCTACTGAAGAGGTCTCTATTCCTGCCGCGGTAACCCCGGTTGTAGCCGAGGCTGCTTGTTTGCAGGGGTACAAAATTCTTGTTGCCGATGATGAACCTGATTTTGTTACTTTTGTATCAACCGTCCTTGAGGATAACGGGGCAGAAATCATAAAAGCTTATGATGGCAACCAGGCTTTAGAATTGGCCCGCAAGGAAAAACCGGATCTGATGACACTTGATATTACGATGCCTGGAAAATCGGGAATTGAAGTATTTGAAATTCTCAGGAGTGATGATGAGCTTGCTGATATCCCGGTTTGTATTATGACCGGAAAACCAGAGCTGCGTAAGTTGATTTATGATCGCGCCGTTAAACCACCGGAAGGATATGTTGATAAGCCGATTGATGAAGAATCGATCATACTTAATATCCGAAGGATTTTAGAGTTGGCCAAAAGTAAAGGAAAATAGTGTTCTTTTATTATAAAAGTTGAGGTGTGATTTATGGAACGTCCGCAACGACGATTTTCTGATAAAGTATTTAATGCTATTCCCGGGTACCTGACGGTACAGGATCATGATTTAAAAATTCTCGAAGCCAACGATGCCTTTAGGAGAAACTTTGGCGATCATAGCGGCAAGTATTGTTATCAGATCTATAAACATCGTCCGGAAAAATGTGAA
>DAOUVS010000055.1 GCA_030667525.1 Candidatus Zixiibacteriota bacterium
AGCGCCAGACCGACCGGGAGCGTTCGTACCGATTCGGAACTGGTCAGGATAAATGGCAATAAAAAGGCGTTCCAATTGGTTAAAAAGACCTGAATGGCAAGAACCGCCAGAGCCGGTTTACAAAGCGGCATAACTATTCTAAATACAATTTTGAACTCACCAGCACCATCAATACGGGCCGCTTCTTCCATCGAGGCCGGAAGAGTATTAATATATTGCCTGATCAAAAAGATGCCAATCGGGTTAACAAGAAAGGGAATAATCAACGCCCAATAGCTGTCATACATTCCAAGTTTAAATATTAATAGATATAAGGGAATTATAATTATATGAGCAGGGATCATCAGAACAAACACGACCGAATAAAACCAGAAATTTTTGCCAATAAATTGATAACGGGCAAAAGCATAACCGGCCATAAAGCAGAAAAGAATATTTCCGGCAGTAACAATAACTCCAACAATAATCGAATTAAGAAAATATCTAACCATATTCCCTGCGGTTAAAATATCGAGATATGTATTCAAGGTCCATTGCGCCGAAAATAAATCGATCAAACTCAGACCAGAATTGGATGGCAGAAAAGAAACGCGAAACATCCAAAGCAACGGAAATATCATTATCAGTAAAATAAAACAGAGAACTATATAACGCAAAGATTTCATCAGGTCGTTTTCCTTCTAAAAAGCCTGAACTGAAGGATTGAAAAGGCGGCAATAATTATAAAGAGAAGGTAAGCTGCCGCTGAGGCATAACCAAATTCAAAACGACTGAGACCAGTCTCATAAATATAATAAACGGCGGTGGAGCTTCCGTATTTACCTTTGGTCATAACAAATATTTCCACAAAAACCTGAAACGATTTAATAGTATTAATGACAATAATATATAGAGCCACCGGTTTCAAAAGCGGCAGCGTAATAGAAAATAGTTTTCTGAAAAAACCGGCACCGGCCACTTCAGCAGCCTCGTACAACTCTTTTGGAATCGATTTTAATCCGGCCAGAAACAAAAGCATATAGTAGCCGACTGACATCCAAACATCCATTGCCATCACGCTTAACAAAGCGGTTTTATTTGACAGCAAAAATCCGTTGGCAGGAGTTGAAAAACCGATCATTTCAGATAATAAATACAGATATCCGCCCCGCGAATACAGATTGGTAAAGATCAGCGCAATGACGACCATTGAAGTAATCGATGGAATAAAATACCCGGAACGAAAAATAGCTCGTCCCTTAAAATTCTTTTCAATTAGTAATGCCAAAACCAGGGCAATTATAGTTGTTACCGGGATGGTACCGAAAACGAAAATAAAAGTATTCTTCAGTGAGATCAGAAAAGATTGATCGGTTAACAATCGTTCAAAATTTTGAAAACCGACCCACTTATAAGTATGGTGCATCAATCTGTAATCGGTAAAAGCGAGATACAGGGAATAAAGAAGGGGATAAATCCAAAAGATGCCAAATGTAATTATCCAGGGCGACGCAAACAGGTATCCTGAAAAGCGTCGTTTTTTCATTGGGGCTTAATCAACTCCTGGATTTTGGTGTTGGCCTCATAGATAGTTTCGGCTATTGGGGCTTCGTTGAATAAAATTTCTTCTATTGAAGTCTCAATAATATCTTCAATATAGACCCACTTAGGTGTCGGAGTTGTCATCCTGGATAAATCAAGCTGTCTCACAAACACATCTAAATTTGGATCGTCTTTAAAAAACGGATATTTGGTTGCTTCTCTGCTTGACGGATTTGCCGTGTAGTTGGCTTTACAAAATACAAGCTGATTTTGCGAGTTTGTGATATATTTAATAAATTTAAAAGCCTCTTCTTTGTGTTGGGATGTTTTGCCGACAGCCAGATATTCTCCGCCAACAAATGATTTTCCGGGATATTCAGGTCCCGGAATCAGCGTCGTAAAGAAATTGATATCGCGGTTTTCATTTTTAATTCGTTTCAGGAGCCAGTCGCCGGAGATAATAGCACCTATTTTACCATCGAGAAAAGCATCCTCGAGTCTTCTCTGAGTATCAACAAGAGAACAACTGTCATGCAAAGATTTGTAGTACTCAAGCGCTTTATACGCCTTGTCACTTGAAAAAACAGCATACTTACCATTTTCACTTATAATCCGGCCATCAAGGGCCCAGAAAAATGGCAGGACCTTTTTATACAGACGGTGCTTCTCGGCAGCATTTGAGCCGAAACCAAATATATCATCGGATAGATTATGAATACCAAAACAGGCCTGCTTAAAGTCACCCCAGTTATATGGTACAAATTTCTCGTCAAATTTGGCTTGATTTAGCAGATCACGATTTAGAAACAGAACTCTGGTACCAAGTATCCACGGGAAAGCATAAATGCTATCATTGTAAATACCGGGTGTCCATCCCAAAAATTGAGCAGTATCTTTTACGACAGCCTCGGTCATTGAAGACAAATTGTCACTATATGAGAATTCGGCAACCCAGTCGGAACCGAGTTCAACAATATCAGGCGCTGTTCCCGATGAAAATGCAATCACAATTTTTTCATGACCATTGGCCCAGGTGAGCCCGGTCTGTTCGATTTTAATTCCGGGATTGGCTGTTTCATAATCGGTTATCATTTTATCGATAACCGGTTTGATAACCGGGTCGGTCCAGAAATGCCACCATTGAAGTGTGATCTGATTGTTCCCGCCGCCGCAGGATAATACAAATATCCCGCACAGGGATATTATAAATAAGCCTAAAAGTGTTTTATATGTTTTCATGATTTGACAATATTACTCGCTCCGGTTGTTGTCAAGTTAAACTTTTTTGTTGAATTAACTTATTGTTTCACTTTTAATTTCAATATGCAAGACCTGTTTGATATAACGACTCTTCCAACGCTAATAATTTCAGTTATCTCAATTATAATAGTTGCCTATTCAATAATCTCGGTTAAAGCAGGGAATAAATTTAGTATCAGAGAGATCCCTGGACTCAAAGCGGTCGAAGAAGCGGTTGGACGCGCCACCGAAATGGGTGCCCCAATGCTTTACACGCCTGGATGGGGGGGAGATATTCAGCGACCGACAACTATTGCTTCGCTAAATATATTGGCAACGATTGCGGAGAAAGCTGCTCTTTATGATTGCCAACTTGTTTTCCCAACACATGACCCTGTTATAATGGCGGTGGCTCAGGAAGTGGTAAAAGAAGGGTATGCCAAAGCCGGTTATCCTGACCGTTTTAATCCTGACAATATATTTTATATCTCATCATCTCAGTTTGGTTATGCCGCTGCGGTTGATGGTATCATCAGCCGGACCAAACCGGCTTCAATATTTTTACTCGGGACCTTTGAGGCGGAATCATTAATTTTAGCCGAGACCGGAAACTCAATTGGCGCCATTCAGATCGCCGGGACAGATTCGACCATTCAGCTCGCCTTTTTTATTGTCGCCTGCGATTATACTTTAATAGGCGAAGAACTTTTTGCCGCTTCGGGATATCTATCACAGAATCAGTCTATTTTGTCATCGGTGAAGGCGCAGGATATTTTAAAAGTAATGATTGCACTATTTATTATCGTAGCCGTAATCTGGGCAACAATTGATCCCTCATCAACATGGTGGAGATATTAACATGCCGACCCGACTGCCACTTTTAATCTGTCTTGTCTCCGGTGTGGTTATGTTTCTACAGTATTTTTCCCGTCACCCGGTCGCCAAACTTATTTATCAGACGGTTACTAATGATTGGTGGCAGGTTATTTTTGCGTTTACACTTATTGTTGGTGTTGCCAGTTTTATCAAAATCACTTTAAGAAAAATATCTCAGAAAAAGGATAAAACCTATTCTTTGATTGCACTGGGCGGATTGATACTGATGCCAGTTCTGGCCTTGATCGGCGGGACAAATATTGAATCACCGTTTCAATGGGCGTTCGAAAATCTACTGGCTCCGATGCAAGCAACAGTTTTTTCACTGCTTGCATTTTTTGTCGCTTCGGCTTCGTTCCGAGGTTTTCGAGCACGATCAATACCGGCGGCGATTTTATTAGGAACAGCTTTGTTGGTTTTAATTGGCCGGTTACCTATCGCCGAACATATTTCCGAGTCAATTCCAGATCTTACTTTCTGGATAAAAAATTATCCTTCGATGGCTGCCCGGCGTGCGATTCTTATCGGTATCGGACTCGGTTCGATGACGACAGCCTTACGTGTAATTCTTGGGATTGAAAGAACCTATTTAAGTGGTAAGTGATGAGTAAAGATAAAATCAGATGGATCATATTTGCCGGTTTGTTTCTGTTTGTAACGCTGGCCTATACCATTGATATAAAGATGGTCTCTTCGCCATCTTATGAAGTTCAGAAAAGTTTCGACTATATCGAATCGTTACCTGAAGGTACTATCCTGATGGTATCGTTTGATCATGAGGCTTCGTCGTTGCCAGAGGTACAACCTATCAGTCTGGTTATGATTCGTCATGCTTTTAGAAATAATTTGAGGATTGTCGGATTATCGTTATTCGCCGAGGGGACTGCTATCGGGTACCGGACATTAAATAAAATTGCCGCTGAGTATGATAAAATATATGGCGTCGATTATGTATTTCTTGGATTTAAACCGCAGCATATTGCCGCAATTCTTGGGATGGGTGAGTCAATCTACGATGTGTTCCCGCATGATTATCTCGGCAATCTGACTGATACCATTCCGATAATGATTGGAATAGAAAATTATGATAATATTGAAATGGTGATTTCTATCACCGATGGCGACCGGGCGGTGCAGTGGATCGAATATGCCGGTCCTCGGTACGATCAAAAAGTTATGACCGGATTAACGGCCGCAATGATAACCAGCTATGACCCATATTTATCATCAGGACAACTGTTTTCTGTTGTTGGCGGACTAAAAGGTGCGGCTGAGTATGAGAATTTGTACGGAGTGCCTGGCAAGGGTAATCGGGGAATGCCGGCCCAGACTGCGGCGCATCTGTATTTGATTGTTATGATAATCATTGGAAATATAATTTATTTCAGAAATAGAAAACGGCAGGGGAGAAGCAGTTAATGGATATCGGAGTAATAATCGCCGGTATTCTGACCCTGGCGATATATACATTTTTATATAAAGACAATCCGATCTACCGCGCCGCCGAATCGCTTTTAATCGGGCTGGCGATGGGTTATGTCCTTGTTATTTACTGGCAGACTGCTTTTATGGACAGGATCTTCTCGCCGCTGCTGAATGAGAGTGATTGGTGGGTGCTGATTCCATTGATACTTGGACTTCTGATGTTCAGTAGATTCAGTCGAAAATATTCCTGGTTATCGCGGATTCCAATTGCTCTGATGATCGGAGCCGGAGCCGGGGTTGCTATTCCGGCTATGCTTTACGCCCGAACCTTAAAACAGATTTCAGCCTCAGTGATGCCACTCATTACAGAAAGTGGCGGTTTTAATTTTGAGGCTCTGGTTGTAATTGTTGGCCTGCTTTCGACACTTACATATTTTTATTTTAGCCGTGAACATAAAGGTATAATTGGGAAAGTCGCAAAATTGGGGACATATTTTCTAATGCTCTTTTTTGGTGCGACCTTTGGATACACCGTAATGTCACGGATGTCAACTTTTATCGGACGAATCGATTTTCTGCTCTCAGATTTTCTCCATATTATAAAATGACCTGCCCCAAATGCAAAATAGCGATGAAAGAGTTGAAGCGTTCATTTCATAAGAAACGAAAATGGATCTGTCCCAAATGCGGCCGAGTCAGATTTCAAATTCAGAAAAATAAGTGATTTCGGAAACTATCCAAATTTCTTTCCGTATGGGTAAATAACTGTATAGGATGAAATATGGAAATAAAGATTGGTACATCTGGATATAGCTTCGATGATTGGAAAGGGACGTTTTACCCAAAAGATATTGAAAAGGGAAAGATGCTCGATTTTTATGTTCAGCATTTTCCGGTTGTTGAAATAAATTCTACATATTACCGTATCCCGCATCCGGCGGTGATGGCCAATATCGAAAAGAAAACTCCCAACGGATTTGAATTTATTATAAAGGTCCCGCAGGCTGTTACTCACCAAAGAAAAGAAATAGAAGCCGCCGTCGATGAATTTCGGGAATGTCTCAAACCGATGGAAGATTCAGGCAAACTGAAAGGACTCCTGGCTCAATTTCCATATTCATTTAAATATTCGCAGAGCGGACTGGAATATATCAACTATTGCCGTGAGCTGTTAAAACCGCATCCGCTTTTTGCCGAGTTTCGGCATAACGGCTGGGTCAATCGCGATATGTACAATTATCTGCGAAGTAATTCAATTGGTTATTCTGCGGTTGATGAACCTCAATTATCGGGTCTTTTAAAGCCGGACATGTTTTCTACAACTGACACTGCCTACCTGAGGTTGCATGGACGCAACGGAGAAAAATGGTGGAACGGCGGAGCGCTTCGATACGACTATAACTACAGCCATGAAGAATTACGGGAATGGAAAGATAAAATTCTAAAAATGGAAGATAAAGCCAAAAAGATGTATATATTTTTTAATAATTGTCATCTCGGGCAGGCTGTCAAGAATGCCCATGATATGATGAATCTTCTTGATATTTAATATTAAGTTTTTGTTGACCAACCCTTTCCAATTATTAAATTGTCCGCTCAATAGGAAGGACTAAAATTATGGATGAATATTTACGACTGGAAAATATCTGCAAGACTTATGAGTCCAAAAAGGCTGTTGATAATCTATCTCTTTCTGTCCCACAAGGATCAATCTACGGAATAATCGGACCCAACGGCGCTGGCAAAACAACCACAATTCGAATGGTAATGAATATTATCGCCCCTGATTCAGGCGAAGTATTGATCAAGGGTTCCAAGGCAAAAGATGATTTCAGAAATAGGGTCGGTTATCTTCCCGAGGAACGGGGACTTTACAAACAAATGACTCTAAAAGAAATAATAAGGTTTCTTGCAGAGGTCAAGGGTCTCCCGGTCAAAAAGACTGATGAATTAATGGATGGCTGGCTTGAGAAGATGTCGCTGATTGATTATAAAGAGAAAAAAGTCGAAGAACTCTCCAAGGGAATGCAGCAAAAACTGCAATTTATCACAACTTTGATTCATCAGCCAGATCTGATTATTCTTGATGAACTTTTCTCCGGTCTTGACCCGCTCAATATTGAACTTATAAAAAATGTGTTAATGGAGGAGAAACGTCGCGGAACAACGATTCTTTTTTCCACTCATGTTATGGAGCAGGCCGAAAAACTGTGCGATTACATCTGTATGATTAACGGTGGGCAGAAGGTACTCGATGGTCGGTTATCCGACGTAAAATCGAAATTCGGGACCAATTCGATTCAAATTAATATGGATGGTGACGGCGGTTTCATTCAGGAGCTTCCCGGTGTTGAAAAAGTGAGTGAGTTTAATAACTATATCGAATTAAAACTTTCAGCCGAGGCCGACAGCCAGGCAATTCTGAAAACCGTTTCGGAAAAGATGACCATTCATCGTTTTGAAATAATGGAACCGTCTTTATACGATATTTTCATAAATATGGGTGGCGTCAAACCTTCCGATTTCAACAAGGAGGGAGCAGCCAATGTCTAAGATGTGGGTCATAATAAAACGCGAGTACGCTCAAGTTGTAAAAAAGAAATCATTTATTGTAGGAATTATACTTACTCCTCTTTTTATGGTCGCCATTACAGTATTGCCGGCTATGCTCGCTTCAAAACAATCGGACGATACCCATGAGATGGCCATTATCGATTTGGATGATAAAGGAGTGGGGGAGAAGTTTGCCGAATCTTTGAATCAATATACTCTCGATGATGATCTTCCTGCCTATGAAGTCACTGATATTTATAATATCAATCCCGATGACACTCTAAAATTGGCCGAGCAACGCTCTTTTTTGGATTCGCTTGTAAGAGATAAACAATTAAAAAGTTATCTTATAATCAACTATAAAGCTGAGGAAAATGACTCGATTGTCCTGGTCGCCAAATCATTTGGATTCAGAAATAATTCCCGTTTTGAAAAAAGGATGTCGGATATTTTATCCGGAATCAGATTGGACAACACCGAGGTCAATCTTGAAGTTGATTCAATTCTGAATTTGACCAGAAGAATAGATTTAAGCCAGCAGGCGCCGGGCGGTATTGAACGCGATTTCATGACTATGTATATGGGTGGAATTATTTTTGTGATGATAATTTTTATGACTATTATCACCTATGGCCAGGTATTGATGCGTTCAATTATCGAAGAGAAGAATTCGCGAATTATTGAAGTGATGATTTCATCGGTATCGCCATTTCAGCTTATGGCCGGAAAAATTATTGGTCTGGGACTCGCTAATCTGACTCAGGTAGGGATCTGGATCGTTATTGGTTTAGGGATATATAGTTTCCGGGGCGATCTCAATATTAGCGCCGATGTTGCGGCAACAATGTTCAACCCGGTCTTTTTGACATTTTTCCTGGCATATTTGTTAATCGGCTACATTATGTATTCGACGCTGTTTGCGCTGATAGGCTCAATTGTAAACACTGACAAAGAGGCTCAAAACTTTATTTTCCCAATTACAATGTGTCTGATTCTTCCTGTGATGACGGCTATGTATATTATTCAGGAGCCGGATTCGGCTATAACGGTAACAATGTCATTGATACCGTTATTTACTCCAACCATGATGATATTAAGGATGAATTTTATCGGGGTAGACGCTTTCACTTTTGCCAATCCGATAATTCTCGAAGCGACAATTGGAATTGTCATTACATCTTTGACAACTTTGCTAATAATCTGGCTGACATCAAAAATATTTAGAATCGGAATACTAATGTATGGCAAGCGACCGACTTTGCCGGAAATCTTCAAATGGATGAGGTATAAATAATGCAGGCACTCAAAATTCGACGACTTCGGGTTATTATTTATTCTGTTCTTGGCTTTATAGTTCTTCTACTGATGTTTTATAATTTTGAATATGCTGAAATTGAGACAATGCCATTACCGCTGTTTCAAACATCGGAAATACCCAGTCTTGATTTTGAGCTGCCTGATAACGACATCTGTCGTGAAATATATTTGAATTTACGCGCCGCAATAGTCATCGACAATGAAACAGATGAAATTCTGTATAGCTATAAAGCTGGCGAAAAGCGCTCCATCGCATCGATTTCTAAACTTTTGACGGCGATGGTCGTTCTTGATAATTATATGCCCGACTCGGTTATAACTATTACAAAACAAGACGCGCGACGTTCCTCGCGTTCGATTTTCAGAACGGGGGATAAGGTCAAAATGCGCGACCTGCTTCACAGTGCGCTGCTGCAATCCGATAATCGCTCTGCCCGGGCTTTGGCGCGAACAGTCGCCGGAAGTATCAATCGATTTGCCGAAAAGATGAACGCGAAAGCCAAAAAACTGGGATTAGAGAATACTATCATGTTTGAGCCATCTGGTTTGGATGAAAGAAATCAATCGACAGCCGCTGAATGCGCCCGTTTGGTTTATTATGCGATGCAATACCCTGAGATCGCGCGTATTACAAGTCTGAAAAAATATGAGTTTAAATTAGTTAATCGAAATGGTCGTAAAAAAAGACTTATCAATACCAACAAAATGGTCTTTTCCAAATATAGGGTGCTTGCCGGTAAAACCGGTTATATCATTGAATCAGATTATTGTCTCGCGACAATCATGGAAAACGGCTCCGGTGATCAGATCACTCTTGTTGTTTTGGGTTCACCCGGTCCGCAGACACGCTTTAAAGAAGCGCGTCGCCTGGCAAACTATTCATTTAGGAAAATTAAAAGACTGGCCCAGACGAATTGATATTTTCAAGAATGCATGAAGATCTGTTATCTTTCTTACAAAAATAATAGTTATAGTTAAAAGTTGATCCGATATGATTCATATCAAACAAGAAAGACTCTTTTTGGGGGATAAGGCTGAAATTCCCCTAAACATCAAATGAAGTTTTAACGAAAATTATATATTATATTTTGGCCAGATCAAGATTAAACAAAACGGCGCGTCCCCAAAGATATATTATGTTAACTATTGCATTGTCGACATATCATCTTTTAAAACTGAAAAGGAACGATGTGTTTATTTTACAACTAAATTCAATATCTTATTAGGAATATATATCTTCTTTATAATCGTCTTGCCGTCGGTAAAGCTCTTAACTTTAGCTTGATCCATCGCCATCGCAAGTATATCATCTTCTGAGCTGTCTCTTGTTGTATCAACCTGACCACGCAGCTTTCCATTTACTTGAACCGCTATCGTTACGCTATCAAAAGCTGTGGCACTATCATCATACTTAGGCCATTCAGACTTAAAAACAGACGTTGTCTGTCCGCAGATCGACCACATTTCCTCGGCAATATGCGGAGCCATTGGCGCTATTAGCTGAATAGTCTTCAGTATAATGTAATTAGACAGCTTTTCATCTGTTAAATCAACCGCGAGGAAATCCCGAACAAATTCCATCAGGGCTGAAATGGCAGTATTGTATTGCAATCTTTCATAATCGTCGCCAACCCGCTTAATGGTTTGATTTAACTTGATATATATATCTTTATCAACGCCAGACATCTTATCTATATTAAAGTAACACTTTAAGTCAATCACGTCGGTATTTCTAAATTTGTCTGTTATTGTATAGAATTTTTTTGTTAAAAATTTCTCGACCCCGGTTATAACATGATCGGACCAATAAACTTCCTTTTCGCTCGGCGCGGTAAAAAACATCCCAAGACGCGTAACATCAATTCCGCGGGTTTCCATCAGGCCGATTGGGGAGACCACATTTCCTTTTGACTTGGACATCATCTCACCATTTGAATCATAAACCATCCCATGATTAAAAAGCGCTTTGGCCGGTTCTTCACCTTCAACCCAACCGATATCTTTCAGGAACTTATGGAAAAAGCGGAAATATATCAAATGCCCGGTAGCATGACTGATACCGCCGATATATTTATCAATCGGCATCCATGCTTTCGCTTTCTCCTTTGAGAACGGCTCAGCTTCATTTTTATTGTCAAGATACCTCAGATAATACCATGATGAGCAGACAAACGTATCCATCGTATCGGGATCACGCTCAGCCTCTCCCCCGCATTTGGGACATTTAGTATTGATATATTCAGGGACATCGGCCAAAGGAGAACGCCCTTTCGGCATATAACTTTTAACGTCCGGCAGTTTAACCGGCAGTTCGTTCTCAGGCACGGCGACCTGACCGCACTTGGGACAATGAATTATCGGAATCGGCGCACCCCAATAACGCTGACGCGATATCAGCCAATCATGCAGCTTATAATTTATCTTCTTGCGCCCAAAGCTATTCTTATCAGCAAACTCGGTCGTTTTCTCTATCGCATCGGCACCTGAGAGTCCATCAAATTTCCCTGAGTTTACCATGACGCCATATTCGGTGAAGGCGTCATCCATGGTATTGAGATCAAGCGTAGTATTCTTATCCGGGTGAATTACTATTTTAATAGGAATATCATATTTTTTGGCAAAGAGGAAATCACGGCTGTCATGCGCCGGGACCGCCATCACCGCTCCGGTTCCATATCCGGCCAGAACATAATCGGCCACCCAGAGCTGCACTTCCTCGCCATTAAATGGATTGATCGCATACTTTCCGGTAAAGACACCATCTTTTTCGCTGTCAGTTGATGTTCTTTCTATCTCGGTGCGTAACAGGACTTTCTTGCGATATTCTTCAACCTTTTCTTTAAAGTCACCCTCAAGATTGAGGCTGTTTATTAATGGTGATTCTGGCGCAATAGCCATAAAGGTAACACCAAAGATAGTATCAGGACGAGTTGTAAATATCGGCAGCTTCTCCCCGGTCTCCTTGATTGTAAAATCGATCTCGGCTCCGGTTGAACGGCCGATCCACTCACGCTGCATTGTTTTTACATTCTCCGGCCAGTCGGGCAAAGTGTCAAGACCATCGATCAGGCGGTCAGCATAATCGGTTATTTTAAAATACCATTGTTTAAGCTCTTTTTTCTCAACCACCGTTTTACATCGTTCGCATTTGCCATCAACCACCTGTTCATTGGCCAGCACCGTTTTATCTTCGGGACACCAATTGACCCATCCGACTTTCTGATAAGCGAGTTTATGTTTGAACAGTTGGACAAACATCCACTGCGTCCATTTATAATAATCAGGATTACAAGAGGCAACTTCGCGCGACCAGTCAAATGAAACACCGGTCGATTTTAAAGTATTGCGTGAAACCTCGATATTTTTCTGGGTCCATTCCGCAGGATGCAGATTATGCTTTATGGCGGCCCGTTCGGCCGGCAAACCAAAAGCATCCCAGCCAAAAGGATGTATAACATCTTTGCCGAGCATCATCTGATAACGGGCGACAGCATCGCCGATAATATAATTCCGGAAATGCCCCATATGGATATCACCCGACGGATAGGCGAACATCACCAGCATTTAAAATTTATCTTTGCCCGGCTTATCGGCCGCTTTATAAAGCTTTGTATCGTTCCAGTATTTTTGCCATTTTGTTTCAACTTCATTGAAGTTGTATCTATTATCTGAGGGTGTTGTATTATCCATATATTCCATCACATATTAAATTTAATATCAAGCTTTGAATTTATGCGATAAAGCTTAGTTTATCAAGAATATTCGGTAATGATTGACCAGAAATTAGAATGTATCGGTTATTTATTGCCGCGAAGATTATTTAAAAATATAGTTCCGCCAGCATATGCGTTCATAATCGAGCCTTTGATTGTTTCGATTTTATTAAAAATACCTTTATCAAGCTTATTTAATACCGAATAGGGCGTATCAAAGGCATAGACGGCATGTCTTGATAATGTAAAGCCGCCCTCTTCGCTTTTTCTCAGCGAAAGCGACAGGCCATATCTATATCCAACTTCAACGGCCATCAATTCTACCTCTCTATTAAAGCGCCCAAAAGGGTAACTTATAAAACGACTCTTTCGACCAATAATATCTTCAATAATATCTTTAGATCTGGCGAGCTCAATTCTTAGCAAACGCTCCGATAGCTGTGTCAAACACCGATGAGCCATTCCATGCGAAGCAATCGTAATATTATTCTGTGATAATTCCTTAATTTGTTTTTGCGAAAGATGTTTCGAGGGAAAGAGCGATCCGGTGTAATCCCATTGATTGGTTTTGCCTATAAAATCTGTTGGAATAAAGACAGTGGCCGGAAGAGACATATTTTTTAGTATAGGAAATACATACTCAAAAAATGTTTCATAACCATCGTCAAAAGTTAATACAACGTGATTATCTTTCTGACCGGCATCGAGATAGTCATATAATCCAATAAATTTATAATTATTCTTTATAATTATTCTTAGAAGATTTTCGAATCGATTTGGCGAATAATTATTAAATCCGTTCAAAAAATCGGGGGAACAATTATGAAAAGCCAGAATAGGCATAATTCTTATTTTAATTTTCTATATTGTACTTCAAATAGAATAATCGACTTTATTCAGATCCGCTTCGGTGCCGGGACCTAACGATGTAATCGTCATTCCTTCAGAGACAAATATCTTTCGGGCCATCTCAAGAATATCATTCGACTCGATACGATCAATAGATTTTAGCGCCTTATCAAGCGGGATATACTCGTTGCCCAATAACTCCAATCGTCCTAACCTACCCATACGTCCATTGGTAGATTCCAATGCCAGAGTCAGATGTCCCTTGATTTGAGCCTTGATATTGTCCAGTTTGCCATCTGGGAGCCGGTTTTTCTTCATCTTCCTGAGTTCTTTTAATGTCGTTTCAATTGCTTCGGAGAGATGCTTTTTTTCGGTTCCAAAATAAATCCCCATCATGCCGTTATCGCGGAAGAAATCGGCGAAGGCATATATCGAATAAGCCATTCCTTTTTCTTCGCGGATTTTCTGAAACAGAACCGATGACATCCCTGACCCGAGGTAAGTGTACAGCGCAAGCAAATTGTACCGATCGGCATGACTGAACCGGAGACCGGGAAAACCGAGACAAAGATGATTTTGCGCCGAATTATTGGTATAAATATGTTTGGTGAAATTAGAAGGTGCGATTGCATCCTTACCCCTGATACCGAC
>DAOUVS010000254.1 GCA_030667525.1 Candidatus Zixiibacteriota bacterium
TGTTTTCGTTTTTGATGGCGAGTATCGGCTAAAAAATGTTAATAAGGCTGGGTTTGATATTCTGAAAATATTTATTCCACAATTAGTTTATCCCGAAGCTATGCAGAAGATGCCGCTGGAAGAAGTATTTCCAGAGAAAGTATTCAAAAATTGGGCAGAGCAATTAACTAGCAAGATATCCAAAATCGATAGCGATAATATCACGGAACTGATAGCTCAATCGACTGATACAATAAATATCTACGACGTTTTTATTTGCCGAATCTCAGGAGAAACAGAACAAGAAGAAAATATTATCATCACGCTTGATGATATAACCGAACGAAAGAATGCAGAAATTCAGGAGAAAAAACTTCAGGAGCAATTGGAACGTGCCCAACGAATGGAATCGCTTGGAATTTTAGCTGGCGGTGTTGCCCATGATCTGAATAATATGCTTGGTCCTTTGGTGGGATATCCTGAGTTAATGCTGATGAAACTTCCCAAGGATAGCCCTTTAAGAAAGCAAATTAAAATAATGGGTCGCTCGGCCAAAGAGGCCGCTGATGTTATCCAGGATCTTTTAACATTGGCTCGCAGAGGCCGTTATGAAATGGTTCCGACTGACTTAAACGAAGTTATAGAAAATTATATCGATTCGCCCGGATTTATACAGTTATCAGAGAGTCATCCGAATGTTGAAAAGAATATAGATCTCACCGAGAATATTGGGCCTATCCAGGGTTCGGCAGCGCATTTGGCTAAAGTTGTAATGAATTTGATAGTTAACGCCTACGATGCCATGCCCGATGGCGGAGAGTTAACAATTAGTACGACACAAGAAAATCTGACATCATTGCCGAGCGGTTATAGCAAAATTGAGCATAGAGATTATATTGTAATGCGGGTAAGTGATACCGGAATGGGAATGGATTTAAAAGATAAAGAGCGAATATTTGAGCCGTATTTTTCCAAGAAAAAAATGGGCAGCAGCGGAAGTGGATTAGGCCTCTCGGTTGTTTATGGAATTGTTATGGATCATAAGGGATATTATGATATCATATCAAAAATAGGAAAGGGTGCCGAATTCATGATCTTTTTCCCCGTTGTCGATAAACTTGAAAAAACCAATGAAGAAGTATCTGATTTTTCAGGCAATGAGAAAGTATTGGTTGTTGATGATGTCGAGGAAATGCGTGATTTAGCCTCGGCTTTGATTTCAAGTTATGGTTATACTGTTAAAACTGCAAAAAATGGACATGAGGCGATTGAATATCTGGAAAAAAATGAAATAGACCTACTTGTAATAGATATGATAATGGAAAAAGGGTTTGATGGGCTGGATACCTATAAGGAAATTCTTAAAATCCATACTGCTCAAAGGGCTGTTATTATCAGCGGTTATTCATCGACCAGCCGTGTTGAAAAAATGCAGGAGTTGGGAGCCGGCAAATATATTAAAAAACCGTTTACGCGCGAAATTCTTGGTCAGGCTATAAGAGAAGAACTCGACAGAAAATTGGCTCCTGAAAATCGCTTATAAATTCTGCAGATACTTCAATCAATTTAAATTATTCTCTTCAAAAAGTAGCTAATGCTAAATCTATAGTCTTTAATAAACAAAATTGAGTGAAATCAGCTCAATATTATCGTTTTTATTTATATCTCGCATAAAATCCGACCGCCGTAAGATTGTGAGGCGCAAGCGCATAAGAAAATAGTTTCAAAAAACGAAAATAATTCAAACTTTATACTATACTAATTTGTATAGTAATAAAAGAGTGTATTGAAATGAGAGATGAAAAGTGAAAATAACCGCTTTAGAAGAATACGGATTAAGATGTATGATTCGTTTCTCCGCAGCCCCAGATGGAAGGCTAACCTTACCTGAGATAAGTTCTCAGGAGGGGTTATCATTGCCATATGCCGGCAAGCTGTTAATGCTTCTAAAAAAAGCAGGATTGGTGAAAGCGGTCAGAGGAAGAAGCGGCGGTTTTGTTTTAATCAGGCCGGCCAATGAAATATATTTGAAAGAGATTTTAGCGGCGCTTGGAAGTTCGCTTTATGGTTCTCATCATTGCGATCGATATTCTGTCGATGATGAATCGTGTCGTCATCAGGGTGATTGCAAAGTCGGGACTCTCTGGGGATTTTTTAATCAGCATATTCAAAGTGTTATCGAGAAAGTAACGCTGGCTGATGTCGCCGAAGGTAAACTCGATTATTCGCAATTAGCAAACATTCAAACATAGAAAATATTTAAGTGAAAAAACAGCAAATATAGAGGATATATGATGAATAAAAACAAGATATTATCGATCAACAATCTCCATGTTGAAGTTGCAGGTAAAGAGATTGTCAAAGGTGTTTCTCTTGAGATAAATTCCGGCGAGAAACATGCTATTATGGGAAAAAACGGATCCGGAAAATCATCTCTGGCTAATGCTCTGGCTGGTCATCCTAACTATGAGATCACTTCAGGCACGGTCGAATTGGATGGAGAAAATCTTTTAGATAAAAGTGCCACCGAACGTTCTTTGGCGGGACTATTTCTTGGGTTCCAGTATCCAATGACAATTCCCGGTGTTACGGTGGCGAATTTCCTACGCGCGGCGATAAAGGCCCGCAATGGTGTAGGTATCGATATAAAAAATTTCCGCAAAGTTTTCAAAGAGAAGATGAAACTTTTGAAAATTGAGGATTCATTTGCCACCCGTTATCTTAATGATGGTTTCTCCGGTGGTGAGAAAAAACGTTTGGAAATTTTGCAAATGGCAATGCTTCAGCCGAAACTTGCTATTCTTGATGAAACCGATTCCGGACTTGATATCGACGCCTTAAAAATCGTTGCCAATGGTATAATTGAATCGGCTCCCAAAGATGGTGGCGTGATTCTGGTTACCCATTATCAGCGAATGCTTGATTATATAAAACCGGATATGGTTCATATTATGATTGATGGCCGAATCGTAAAAACGGGAGGGGCGGAATTGGCGCTGGAACTGGAAGCTGGCGGCTATGACAAACTTGAGGCCACGGTCTCACAAGGAGTTGGAGTATAATATGGGAAATATAGCTACTAATAAAAGTATTGGAACTATTGGCGAGGATTATGCCGAGAAATACGGTTTTCATGATCCTGAGGAATATTTCCATAAGGGAGCACGGGGTATTAACCATGAAGTCGTGGAAATGATTTCAAAGATGAAAAAAGAGCCAGAGTGGATGCGCGAGTTTCGCCATAAAGCCCTGGACATATTTTTTTCAAAACCGATGCCGGGATTTGGTGATACTGAGGTTCTGAACAACATTGATTTCGACAATATTTTCTACTACATCAAACCAACCGCAGAACAAAGCGATAACTGGGATGATGTCCCGGAATATATTAAAAATACTTTTGATAAACTTGGTGTTCCCGATGCCGAAAAGAAATTTCTGGGTGGTATCTCGGCTCAATATGAATCGGAAGTAGTTTATCATTCGTTTCAGGAGAATCTCAAAAAGCAGGGTGTGATATTTCTTGATATGGACAGCGGTCTGCGTGAGTATCCTGAAATTGTAAAAAAATATTTTGCGACAGTAATTCCGGCGATGGATAATAAATTTGCCGCCTTGAATTCGGCGGTATGGTCGGGTGGTTCGTTTATCTATGTTCCTCCCGGTGTTGATGTCACCGTTCCATTACAGGCTTATTTCAGAATCAATGCAGAAAATATGGGCCAGTTTGAGCGGACTTTGATAATCGCCGATAAAGGTTCACGGGTGCATTATATAGAGGGCTGTACTGCCCCTGTCTATACGACCGATTCGCTTCATTCGGCGGTTGTCGAAGTTATCGCTCTCGATGACGCCTATATTAGATACACTACCATTCAGAATTGGTCCAATAACATCTTGAATCTGGTGACCAAAAGAGCGGTGGCACATAAAAATGCCACTGTCGAATGGGTCGATGGTAATCTCGGCTCACGATTGACCATGAAATACCCCTGCGTTTATCTTGTGGGTGAACATGCCAAAGGTGAAATTTTGTCGATTGCCTTTGCCGGTCCGGGGCAGCATCAGGATGCCGGCGCCAAGGTCATTCACGTCGCCCCCAATACCAGTTCGAGGATAACTTCAAAATCAATTTCCAAAGGGGGCGGGCAGGCATCGTATCGCGGATTGGTCAAGGTTCATGCTGATGCGAAAGGCAGCAAATCATCGGTTGAATGCGATGCGCTCTTAATCGACGAGAAA
>DAOUVS010000350.1 GCA_030667525.1 Candidatus Zixiibacteriota bacterium
AGGCAGGCCAGAAACTGAAAATTCTGTATAAAAGTTATCCCTGGTACTATTATGACGGTAAAAGTATTCTTTATGCGAACCAGAAATACATCCGAGATGTCCTTGCCCCGCCAAATGCCGTCCATTGTTATTTACATTCCCGCGATCACAGTAACCGGCTTGTCAGTCTGGAACTGCACAATATTCACATTTTACCGATAGAAGTTTTGTATATATCGCGGGGGAACGAGGTTTTTGCAAGGCCATTAGCGAAAAAAGTACTCCAGGCTCGCGCTTATAGCAAAGCGACACTATTTGGCCGGCGAGTTCCAATAGAGCCGGTCCCATATCAAAAAATCCAGTTTAAACTCTGCGAAGATTCAAACTGGCCTAACACCAATATCGACAACACTAACACTAACACCGACATTAACATCGGCGAATTGAAAGTTACCTATAGAATTTTAGGTAGCGGCAGCACAGGAAGAGAAAATATTTATCCCTGGCCGATTCTGGATGATAATATTGTGAAAAACGATTTTATCAGACAATCGCCAAACTATTACGAGTTTGACTTTTTGTCCGTTGATGAAACCGATAAAACAATATCAATTAAAACAGGCTCATTTGAAATCAGCCGGAACCTGATTATACCTGAGGGCTATACCGTTTTTTGCTATGCCGGCACAAAACTAAATTTATCACACGATGCGAAGATACTTTCTTACTCACCTCTGGTTTTTGTGGGAACTGAAGAAGACCCGGTTGTTATTCAATCCGAGCAATCAACCGGCCAGGGACTCATAGTAATCGGCGCCGAACGAAAGTCCACGCTAAAACATGTAATATGCAGGAACTTGGCCGCTCCCGCGCAAAACGCTTGGCAGTTGACAGGTGGGATTACATTTTATGAATCACCTGTGTTTATATCTCATTGTCGGTTTGCTGATAACAGATCGGAAGATAGTTTGAATATTATCCGTTGTGAGTTCACAATTGAACATACTGTTTTCAACAATATACAGTCTGACGCCTTTGACGCCGATTTCTGCAAGGGTACTATTGCAGAATCATCTTTTATCGATTGCGGCAATGACGCGATTGACATATCGGGAAGCACCGTAAATCTACGGAAAATTTTCATTAACAACTCCGGTGATAAAGGCATCAGTGTCGGCGAAAACTCTTATGTCAAAGCCTCGCAAATTTCAATTAAAAACGCAGAAATCGCCGTGGCCTGCAAGGATATGTCGGAAATTGTTATCGATAATATTGAGATAGAGGCCTGCAACATCGGCTTTGCGCCATTTCAGAAAAAAAACGAATTTGGCCCAGCTTCTATTACAGTTAAACACCTGGCGAAAAACCACATAAACATCCCTTTTCTGGTCGAGGAAAAATCGAAAATGTTTGTGGACGAAAAAGCGATAACAAAAAAACACAAAAATGTTAAAAACTTCCTTTACGGTGTGGAATATGGCAAAAGCGGCAAACAACTTTCGCTATGAGCGGAAGTTTCTTATTTCAGAGCTTTCAAAGTACGATACAGAAATGGCAGTCAAGCTGCATCCAGCGATGTTTATGCGGATTTATCCGTCGCGATATGTCAATAATATCTATTGTGATTCGCTTGATCTGAAAAGCTATTATGACACAGTTGACGGGGCTGACAAGAGGATAAAAGTACGTGTTCGCTGGTACGGTGATCTATTCGGACTGATCGAAAAACCGGTACTGGAGTTGAAAATTAAAAAAGGTATTATGGGTACCAAGGAATCTTGCCGGTTGAATTCATTTTCGCTCGACAACAATTTCTATCTTGAAACGCTGGCAAGTATATTTCATGATTCGGATATTCCGGAACATCTGAAACTGCGACT
>DAOUVS010000116.1 GCA_030667525.1 Candidatus Zixiibacteriota bacterium
CAAACCAAATTTGAACTATTACAAAAAAAGGCTTCTGAGGTCCCCAGTGGATCCGGCCGGTAATATAAATAGAATATATTTTGAGGTTAAAATAAAATTGTGAAACCAGGAAAAATATTTAAATCACTTGGAAAAGTCTTCAAAGGCGGATCAGGAAGCGGCAAAAAAAGTAAGTCAGCTTTTGATTGGCCATCGGGAACAAAAATAGCCGTTTACGGTCATGCCAATTCCGGTAAAACAGTCTATTTTACGGTACTCAACGAAGAGTGCAAAATGGGCAAGGACCTGCAGTTATCGATTACCGATACCGGTACTGCCAGCGATATTTTATCGAATTATCGAGCTCTCTGGGGTGTTGGTACCGAAACCGGCTCCGGGACAGTGGTTGACTTGCGCGGCGAGAAAAAGTTCCCCGATCCAACCCCTGATGGAAAATTATTGCTGTTTAATGCAATTGTTGACCGGAGCAGCAAATACTCTGTCTGTACTTATGATTATGGTGGCAAGGCGGTCTCTCTTAACAGCAGTGGAGAACTGGCCGATAAGGTAGCTGATTTTACCCTTGGAAGCGATGGTATCCTGTTCTTCTTTGACCCCAAAGTACTTGGTGCGGAGATGCAAACTCACGCCCATGCCGCATCATTTGTCAGCCTTTTGGAAAAACTGGCACCGCTTGATAAAAAACTACCGATTCCGGTAGCATTGGTAATTTCCAAATCAGATATATTACCGGGGTTTTCTGGTGAGGATCAATCGATTTTGGTCAACCCTGAAGATGAAAATATTATCTCCGAAGATTTTGACCTGTTCCTTGAAAAAATACTTAGTTCAAATAAAATTGCTTCCAATTCTGCCTGGTCAGAATCGGTCAGGAATGTTCTTGTCAAATTGAGAGAATTTTTGAAAGTGATTGTCGGCCGAACCCTTAATTTTCAGATATTTTTTGTTTCAGCAACCGGTCAGCAACCGGAGAAAATCGGCACTGATGTTGGACGATCACTATATGCGCCACCGAAAAAAATTACACCGATAGGTATTAAGGCGCCGTTTTACTGGCTCCTGAATTCCATCGTTCAGAATAAACGTGTCGCCGGTCTTAAAAAGCTGGCCAGATATGTGGCGACGTTAAGTATCTTGTGGATAGCTCTCTTTTCGGCTCCATATATATATCATGATATGTTTCTGCTGGAGCGGACACTTAAGGTAGAAAATGATGTTCTGCAATCAAATAAGGGCAATATTTATAATATCTCCCCCAAAGAACGCAATTACGTGATGACCGCTTTTCAAACTTATAGCAACGCCTGGATAACAAAAAACCTGTTTCCGCGCTTTAAAAATCCGGCCTCGCAAATCTGGGATAAGTATCAAAATCTCGATATTAAAGATGCACTTAAGAAACTTGATGAAACATTTGTGATTTTTAATGCGATCGTCAAAGATAAAAAACTTTGGCCGAATCTAAATCCGAGCGATACAACTCTGATCGAAACTGCTAATCATAAAAAGCTCGTTGAGGAGCTGAATAATTTCCATCAAGGTGATGAAACATCTTCACTCTATAAACGAAGTGCCCGCGCTTTGACTTATTGGAACCTCTTCACTCAGGCGATTTTGGCCCCAACCGATACCACCATCTGGGAAACAATTCATCAGCAGGTGGAACAGGATAATAATCTCTACGCCGCTGACATGAGCAATGCCGAAAAAGAACTGGGCAAATCGCTAACCGCTCAAAAAATTGAAAAAGTGAAAACGGTTGTTGCCAAGGAAGTTGCCCAGAAAGCCGGAGTAGAATTTGACGATGTTATTGACAATGTAAATAACAACATGGACCCCGATTATCGTTTTGGAAAAGCGATCCGTGATCTTAGAAAGGTGCGCGGGAAACTTGATCCGTCGAATACAAAAGCACTCGCCTCAATTGACAAATATATCAATGAGGTTAAAAAATGGGAAAAACGCCAAAGCTTTACCTGTAAAATTGGTTCGATTCCTGATCAGGGACATCTGCATATTGAAATTACCGGTGAAGGCAAGGCTCCGTCGTGGTCAGAATTCTCCCAGATATTCGAAGGTGATGAGTTCAATTTCAAATGGAAACTTGGCGATGAAATACATATAGCTTTTGATTTACCTGATATTGCCGAAACATGGGGTAAGGATGCCAGCGATAAGAAGACCCTGAGGAGCAATGTGGCGATTTTTGAATTGGATGGAGAAATAGGTTTTAGTAATATAAGTAAAACGATTAGTATCAGCGTTACACCAAGCCTTGCTGATCGTATGCCGGTTTTAGAGTAACTAAAAGATTATTGGAAGTATTGAAAAAGAAGGAGTTGGGGGATGAATAAGAGAATTTCTAAAATTTTTGTATCACTGATTTTATTTGCTTTCGCATTAAATATTTTTGCGGTCAATATTGCTGTGGCCGGGAAAATTATGATTCCCAAAGATACCGAAATAAAAATCAAGTTTGATCCCAACATGGTGATTAACTCCAAGACCACATCGGAGGGAATCCCGCTGCTTATAAATCTTGCCGAGGATATTGCCATCGGCGGTGTTACCATTGTTGAAAAGGGTGCCGCCGGAACTGCCACTGTGGCCGAAGTCAAAAAAGCAAAAACGGGCGGCAAGGGCGGATATATCAAAATCGAGTTTATTGACCTGGAACCAAAAGGTGATTTCAGTCTGCCCGATGGCGGGAAAATGAAACTGACCGGAAGTGCCGAGGGTAAGGGCAAAAACAAGACTCTGCTCTCATGGTTGTTGATTGGCGGACTATTCATCAAGGGTAAAGAAGGTACTATCTCAGCGACTCAGTTTTATACCGCGACCGTCGCCGAGAATATTATCCTCGAAAGCGAATAAGACCCTCTTTAATAATATTTTATTTTGAAGTAATAATTAGCTCCAAAAGTATGATTACTTTTGGAGTTGTTTATTATTTCATGCCACAACTCCCCATAATCTACCGTCTAAAAAATCGAAAAAAATAAAAGAAAATAAAATTGTCTGATATTAAAAAAGGTTGAAGATGAAAAATATTATAAAACCTATTATCTTATTATTCGGAATACTAGTTATAACCACAGGATGCTCTAATATGTGTGACATAGCAGATAAGACAGTGCTCTTAGAAGCCGATCGGGCATTCTCGAAAATGTCGGCAGAAAAAGGACTATACGAGGCGTTTGATTTCTATATGGACGACAATGCCACTATGTATCGTGAGGGACAACATCCGTTTTCAGGACGCGAAAAAATCCGACCGATTTTATCAAAAAACCCAAATGCTACTTTGACCTGGGAGCCTACCAAAGCCGAGATCGCCGCATCGGGTGATTTGGGATATACGCTTGGTCGTTGGGAATATACAGTCAAAGATTCAACCGGTAAAGAAGACTCCAGTTTTGGATATTATGTCTCTGTCTGGAAAAAGCAGACCGACGGAAGCTGGAAATTTGTTTTTGACAGCGGTATCTCCGGCCCGACTGAATAATACTAAATCGAATTTCGACTTATAATTGCCAGCCTCAAGCGTCTTTGCGAGCGAAGCGTGGCAATCTCAAAATATTTTTGATCAATAAATTTCATAAATTCCCTGTTCACTTTCTGAACAGCAATCAAAACTGGTACAGTCTAACTCTCTAATCGTAACAGATGCAATTATCAAAGACCATCAGAAACGATTGCTATAAAAGAAGATACCATCTTTTTCTAAATTCGGCCCCGGATTTGATAGTAATCACTTCGCTGTGTAGAAAAACCTAAAAAGGGAGTGTGTGACAATGCGTTTCTTCATACCTCAAAAAATCAAAAATGTCCTACCGAGCTTTTTACTGCTTTCCGCGACATTTCTTGCCTTGCCGTTTATAATAGGCGGAGATGTTTATGCTCAGGATGTTACCGCTACCTCGGTGACTTTAAACTGGACGGCACCGGGTGATAATGATGTCACTGGTACCGCCTCCGAATACGATATTCGGTATTCGCTGTTTCTTATTACTGAAGCTAACTGGGCCTCGGCATCACAGGCAAACGGTGAACCGACACCACAGACGGCAGGTTTATCTGAAACATATACTGTTGAAAACCTTGAGTCGAACAGTACTTATTACTTTGCCATCAAGACCGCTGATGAGGTTCCCAACTGGTCTGATATCTCAAATGTTATCTCACGAACGACACTTGATGAAACCACCGCACCATCGGCGATTGCCAATCTGACTTTGAATAATGCTACTTTAAGCAGCATCAGCTTGCACTGGACTGCACCGGGTGATGATGGAGCAGTCGGGCAGGCCTCAGAGTATGATATCAGATATTCAACTTCACCGATTGACGCCGGCAACTGGGATGTCGCGACTTTAGTGACCGATGAAACTTTGCCGAAGCAGGCCGGATTTGCCGAATCGTTTATTGTCGATGGTCTGGCATCCGGGACAACTTATTACTTTGCTATCAAAACCGCCGATGATGTTCCCAATTGGTCAGCGATTTCAAATGTCGCCAGTCTTGCGACTTTGACTGAAACAACTGCACCATCAGCTATTGCTGGTTTGACCGCTGATAATCTCACCGGCAGTAGTGTCAGGCTAAACTGGATTGCTCCAGGTGACGATGGTAACAGCGGTACCGCAACAACGTACGATATTCGTTATTCGACTTCACCAATAAGTAGCGAAACTGATTGGAACAATGCCACTTTAGTAACCGATGAACCGACTCCGCTGGTTGCCGGTACATCGCAGAATTTTACAGTGACCGATCTTGATATCGAGACAGCTTATTACTTTGCGATCAAAACCGCCGATGAGGTTCCCAACTGGTCGATCATCTCCAATGTGGTTAATACTGCCACCGTCGATGATATGCCGCCGGCGACTGTAAATGATCTGGCAGCTATAATTGAATTAATATTTATGAGTAATCTGGTCTAACAAGAAGTTATAAAATAACCCTTTTCTTTCTGATCTCTCTCCGTAGCAGCCCGTCGTATCCCCGCGACGGGCTGTTTTATTTGTACTATTCTAAAACTGTGAGGTCGTGATTGGTTTATATTCCGTTCTGAATGTTTTGTTCACCGTTTCAATATATTTTTTGTCTGAGATGTCGGCCATACCATAATTATAAAGTGACTTGAAATCAACAACACCAAGGACCATCGATGAAAACTCGGCGACATCAAGTTTTATCTTTACTTCAGAATTATCTTTTTTCAAAACTATCGCCTTACCGTTGTCGAATGAAACAATAAAGCTTTTGTTATTACTTTTAAGGAAGCTGTCAATAATCGTAATTTTCATCCGGCAGGTCTGATTATTAAAATTATGATTTTTTAGTACTCCAAAAAACCGAGGCGTATCAATGACACGATACATAATACCGATCCCCTGATTATTTACCTCATGCGCCAGAACAGATAATAACCTGTCAGAATGGTTTCGCGGATCAAAAGGCAGGAAGTGAAAATTATCATCAAAAGTCGGCATTACGATATATTTTGCCTGATCGCCCTGACTGCGTAGAAAAGATAGCAGACCGAGAAAGGCCTCGCGATTTTCATAGAAAATTTCTGATACTTTGATTTGGTTTTTCAAAAAGTTTTCATCGGGGCTGGTCTTAAAAGTAAAAACAACATATCCTAAGATTTTGCCCTTTTGTTCATAGAGAGCGATCCTGACATTCGGAGAATCGTACCTTCTTCTTTCCGAGGCGACCTTTTGATACATCCCATGCGTCTTTTTGGCATATCTATTGTAACATGATTTGAGCTTTGACCAATCTTTTGGTTCATAGAAACGAACTTTTGATTTATCGCCTTTGTCCGGCAGTTGGGTCGGTTTGATAATATAGTCATTAAATTTTGTACCATAGCCAAACCCCATTTTATGATAAAAATCGGGACGGAACGGATACAGCGAAATAATTGGTGATTTCTTTTTAAGATAATAATCCAGGAAAAAATCCATCAGTTTTTTGGCGATATTTTCTTTTTTATGCATCAGGTCAACGCCAAGAAGTGATCCGCCGCCATTGATGATGCTGTTACCAAAAAGATTCATCGTAAAATCAAAAAACCGGATTCCGCCGATGAATATTTTATTTTCGTAATATCCGAAATAGGCAAGAGTCGAATCGTCTTTATCCATTTTTTTAAGGATTTTGCTGAGTTTGTCTATTGTCGGCTTATCCGGCGTTTCATAACCGGGGAACCCGGGGAAAGCGTTGATCATTGTTTTGGCATAAACAGAAAAATCTTTATTCGGCAATTTTTTTATCAGACCCATCGTCACTCCTTTATATTTGGGCAGACGAGATATTTTCTGGCAGTCTGCCACTTACTGCGTTAAAACAGGCAATGCCTGTTCTGTTGAATACGCAAAATAAAACAATTAGTTTCCCGGGTCAATTTAGAAACACAACCTGTGTTTGTCGGGTCGCCGTACCCGACAACAGACGGTCAGGTGCGGCGACCTGACCGCAATTAATAAGTGTCGGGTCACAATCCCGCTTTGCGGAACCAAGACCCGACACAACTTGAAAAGTTGTTTTGACAAATTTACTACTAAATTTTGTACCATGAGTTAAATTCCACCCAAAAAATTCTCTATAATATTTAATCTCGCATAGCCTTATAGCAAAATGGGTTCGTTTTCCCGTTTTTATGTTTTTTCGCCCAATATCTTTGCCCTGTAATCACTGATGTACAGAATGATGTAATATGAATTAAGGGTGGTTTGGAGGGGATTTTGTATTGAAAAGTCACGGGAGTAAACCGACCGCAAGCGGTGGGCTACCCAGCCTGCAATGCTAGAGCTTTGGCGAAGTTGCAAGTATAGTATCAATAACAATGGCAGTGTCATTGACAAAAATGAAATTATCCAGAGATATTTTCAGCGGAAACTGTGTTTCCCTTAGAGATTTAATTTCATCACTATTTAATCTTTCGAATCGACCAACATTGAAGTAAGAATAAAGAATATACTTGTTACTTTTCTCTCCTAAAAGGGTACTATCTATAGGCGGAGATTGCAATGCCAATTTTCTGTTATTAAAAGATATAGAAATATTTTCCGGTCTAATATCAATTACATCAATATTTGGCTTATACTTTAATGTAATTTTTAGACCCATATCAAGTTTTGGCCCATAATATACATAAGTTCCTACCATATTGAGAGTAAGATCTTTTGATAGGAGATGTTTTTTATATGTTTTAACGGATTTATTATTTTGGGAAAACCTAATATATTTTATATATGAACAGCTTACTAATACTGCTAATACCAACAGACTGCAAAACCAACAGTATAAAATTGAATTAATTGTTTTTGTGGACATTTTATTCCCTAACATTTTCTTTTCTTTCCCAAATAATCTATCAATTATTTACCAATATTACAATAAAAAAATGGATTCCAGCCTCCGCGGGAATGACGTTTGGAATTTGTCAGGAGCGCACGGCTCCTGACCTACAAAATATTTTTACTTGTCCTATCAATCGTTTTTCGTATTTATATCAAATGAGGAAAAAAGAATTAGAAATCACCGACCCGAAAATTATCGATGAGATAATTGCCGGTGCGACATATTGTCATATGGGGCTATCTGATGATAACAAACCGTATGTTGTCCCGCTTAATTTTGGCCGCAAAGGGAATACGATTTATTTCCACTCGGCGCCTGAGGGACAAAAATTAGAGATTATCAAAAAGAATAATAATGTCTGTATCATGTTTGAGGCCGATCAGGAGATTGTCAACAAAGGGAAAGAGGCGTGCAAATGGGGCACCAAGTATCGTTCGGTTATCGGTTTTGGTAAGGCTTATCTTGTCACTGATGACACCGAAAAACGAGAAGGGCTTAAAATCCTGATGACCCAGTACCATGACGGCGAAATCGAGTTGAATAAAAAATCAACCGATAACTGTCTGGTAATACGGGTCGATATAGATTATTTCACCGGTAAATCATCCGGGTATTGAAAAGAGAATTCTTATCTCTCTGTATATTCCAAATAAATACTACTCAAAACAGTCTTTGCCGTAAATATTGAGTAAGAGTTATCAAATACAATATAATATGTTCCATATTTTGGAAGTTGGAAGTCTATTTCATAAATACTTATTTTATCAGTATTTAATAGGTCATTTGATTTATTCCCATGAGACCAATTAATGTAATTTGTTTCGTCAAGAATGCGAAACTTCACATCATTATAGTCACTCCCCACGGCCGCTATGAAATTTCCGTGGATTCGAGCATTTTTAATGGTTTGCCCATCATAATTTATTGACTTAGTTTGATACTCTCCTGCTTTTACTGCAAATGTATCCACCCAAAGGGGAATCAATAGTTTTGGTGGAGGCAAGGCGGAGACATATTCTTTAATTAGTTGGAATTGATCGCTATCTTCAATAAGCCCATCATAATCTATGCAAGATAATTCGTCGGATATATTTTCCCTCCGTTCTTCCGGATTGGGGTGGGTGGAGGACCATTCTTCAAGTAAGTTTTTTCCACTTGGGCTTTTTGCCGATAAGGCTTTAAACAATGAGCTCATTCCTCGCGGAGAAATCTCCGCATTGTATAGATTGTAAAATGCCAGCAGATCAGCCTCACGCTCATCATCCCGACTGTATTTCATTAATCCAAAGAATGCTATTGCACCACCAACGTCTGTTAGCGTCTCAGCCCATTTATTCTTATCCTTGTTAAGAATCTCGCCAGCCCCCGCCAGAATCCCGGCATATAACAATCTTTTTGATAATCGTTTTGAACAATGATGCGCAACACAGTGGCCAATTTCATGTGCTA
>DAOUVS010000049.1 GCA_030667525.1 Candidatus Zixiibacteriota bacterium
TAATTGAGATCGGTGAAAATTTGGAAAATCAACCATTTCTTTTTATTGCCGCGGTCAGAAACGGCGAGGGAATTATTCCGCATGGCGATTATATGATTGAACCGGGCGATGAAATCTACGGTATTTTTCCGCGCGACTCGATTGATTCTTATCTTGAGCTATTTAATCAGACTCGCAAAGATGTTAAAACGGTTGTTATCACCGGCGATAGTTTGACTGCAATTCAACTGGCTGACGCTCTTGAGAAAATAGTTGATAAGGTTATACTGGTCGATCCCGATGCCGAACATGCCCGGCAGGCGGCCGATATTTTAAACAATGTTGATATCATTCATGGCGATTGCACCGAATCATCGATTCTGAAAGAGGTTTATGTTCGCAACGCCCAGTTCTTTATCGCCGCGGCCAAAGTTTACGAGTATAATGTGATGTCAGCCCTATTGGCCCGGGCAGAGGGAGCCCGTGAGGTAATTGCAGTTTCCAATGAAATTCGGCAGGACCGGCTTTTTAATTCGATCGGCATCGATCATGTTATTTATCCGCGCCTTGCTATTGCCCGTGAAATTTTGGAAGCGATTCACCGTGGCCATATTGGACAGGTAGTCAGAATCCGTAACCTTAACATTGAGGCACTGCGGATAACTGCTGAGGAAGATAGCCCGATAACCGGAAAGCCGCTTCAGCATATTAGAAGTAAAATCCAGAAAGGTTCGATTATCAGCGCAATTATCCGCGATGACGAGATGATCATTCCTGATGGAAGCACTGTTATTGAACCGGGTGATCAGATGATTGTTATTACCCATACCAAAAACCTTGCCCGGGTTCGGAAACTGTTTAGATCTCGAAAATAAATAATTATTTAGATGAATAAGAAAACTGTATTTTATGTCGCTGGCCGGTTGATGCTGATTATGGCCGGAATCCTGATTGTTCCTCTGGGGATAGCTATCTTTTATAATCCACCGGCCGATTTTGTGGATATATTTGATGAGCCGGAAAAACTTGGATTTTTATTGGCCATAATTTTTTCAGCACTGATCGGCGTGATCCTGTCGGTAACCTGCCGATCAAAATCGGAACTTGAGGGCATCAGGGAAGGGTTTGCTATTGTTTCGGTCGCCTGGGTGGCGCTTGGATTTTTGGGCGCGATACCGTTTTTTGTATATTTTTTGTCAACTTCAGGCGATTATTCACTGGCCAATATTATTCTGGCTTTCACCGACGCTTATTTTGAATCAAGCAGCGGCTTTACTACTACCGGATCAAGCATATTGAGTAACATTGAGGCACTTCCCAAAGGACTTCTTTTCTGGCGCAGTCTGACCCACTGGCTTGGTGGTATGGGAATTATCACATTGGCAATTGCGATTTTTCCGGCGATGGGTGTTTCCGGGTATCATATGTTCAAAGGAGAGGTTCCTGGTCCAACGACTGAACGGATCCAACCTCGTCTCGCCGAAACCGCCGCAATTTTATGGGGTGTCTATGCGCTCCTTTCGCTGATCGAAGCGGTTCTTCTGATGGGGGGCGGAATGAATTGGTTTGACTCCCTCTGTCATACTTTTGGGACGATGGCGACCGGCGGTTTTTCAACCCTGAACGGTTCGATTGGTCAGTACAACAGTAATTATTTTGATTGGATAATCACGATCTTTATGTTTCTCGCCGGTGTTAATTTTTTGATTCATTATCAGGTTATTCGAGGTAATTTTTCCGATCTTTTCTCAAATAAAGAGTTTCATTTTTATCTTAAGGCGATAGTTATTACTATTGTTGTGTTTACCGGGATACTTTATTTTGCCGGAATAAAACCGGTTGAGCAGGCGCGGGATCATTTTCAATACCAACCGGTGTCGGAAGAACAGTTTGCCGAACATGTTTCCGACGAGGGCGAAAAAGTATCGACGCTGTACGGTGCATTTCGATATGCTTCTTTTCAAACGGTCGCTATTATTACGACCACCGGGTATGGGACCGCCGATTTTGATCTCTGGCCCGATTTTTGCCGATTTGGATTGCTGTTACTGATGTTTTGGGGGGGATGCGCCGGATCGACCGGCGGTGGGATAAAAATGATCCGAGTGCTGGTAGTACTTAAGGCTGGCTGGCGGGAACTGCTGAAAATGATGCGGCCGCATCTGGTGGCTCCTTTGAAAATCGGCGGTGCCAGTATGAGTGAGGAAAGGGTCGTAAACATTGTCGCTTTCTTTATTATGTCTATAGTGCTGTTTGTAATCGGTTCACTTTTGATGACACTTTTTATACCTGATCTGGTAACGTCGATAGCAACGGTGGCCGCTTCGTTGGGCAATATTGGTCCCGGGTTGAGTGGTATCGGTTCGACACAAAATTATGGCTGGATACCGATTCCGGGTAAATGGATTCTGATAATCTTTATGTTGCTGGGGCGTTTGGAGATTTTCACGATTCTCATAGCGTTACGCCCGGCAACCTGGAAAAAATAAAATAAAATAAAATAATATAAATAGATTAAATTTAATTTGGGAAAAGGAGAAATGAAAATGAGAAACGGTATTATTCTAACAGCAATGATGTTTCTTTGTCTGACTTCATTTTCAGCCGCCGACATGATCATTGAAACCAAAACTGAGATGGATATGATCGGTGCCGGAAAGATTGATATGGAGCAGACTCAGTATATCAAGGGTGATCGTTCCTACGACGAAAATACGACCAAGCTGAACGATCAAATGGCGGCCATGGCCGGCAACAAAGAAATGAAAAATATTCAGATTGTCAGACTCGACAAGGGGATTGGCTGGGCCCTCAATCCTGATGCAAAAAGTTATAACGAATTCAGTTTTGAACAATTAAAAGATAATATGGCGAAGGCCCAGCAGCAGCAAAAATCAGCAACGCCAATGGGTGAATATGAGTGGACAAATGAGATTTTCAAAGATATCGGAACCGAAAAAATAATGGATTTTGACTGCAAAGGTATCCGGGCGGTTTCGGTTGGAGTGAATAAGAATGATGCCAAAGATACGGTGTTTATTACCAATGAACAATGGTTTGCCAAAGATCTCCCGGGTGGAAGTGAGTTTACAAATTTCTCCGATAAAATGTCCGAAGCTATCGGCAACAAAAAAGGTCTCATGAATCAGATGAGTATGAATCCGATGCTTGCAAAATTCGGCGACCAGTTCGGTGAAATCGCCAAAGAGTTTGAAACTTTGGAAGGTATCCCCCTTAAGACGGTTTTGGTTGTGGAAGGAACTATCAATCCAATGGCTGAGGCTATGGGTGATAAGGAGATTGATGAAGAAGCGAGGGCGATGATGGAAAAGATGGGTATTGCGATGCCCGATGCTGCTCCCGAGGGTGGTCATCATAATTTAATTTCGCTGACCAGTACCGTAACAAAAATCGAGGAAAATTCGATTGACGACAGTAAATATGAAATCCCGGAAGGGTACAAAAAACAATAATTTCTTGAATAGAATTTGATTGAATTTCATATAGCCGGGTGTTTCAAGCACTCGGCTTTATTATTGTGGGAATAGTATAATTAAGATTGTGTGGTTTGCACCGGTTTGGATTTTGTGACACGGAGACACATTTGGAGAGCGACAAAACCACAGGAACAGTCAAAATCGATAACGTAAATACTTTGTTTGTCTGTTTTATCAGATTCCGCTAGGTTACTATATCCGGTTACTTTCGGTAATGATATTTCAGTTTTATATCCTTGTCCCCAAAGTCTTGTTCGGGTGTTTCCGGCAATTTGATTTATCAATTCGCCGACACCGTCATTGATTTCATCATCGCTGAGTAGTTCGGGATCGCATCGACCAATATTGGCCGCCATTTGTTTAGCCATTTCTTTGTCAAGAGCGACTTCCACTTTCCCTGTTGTGTCGCCGCTAAGATACATCGTTCCGTATATATCGGCTGAGAGAATCGGTTGTTCTACTTTGCGTGCCCCGGTGGCAGTTACCCGGGATGTTGAAAAAGATGAAAAGACATCAATTACCGCCAGTGTGAAAGCGGTCAAAAGCAGCGACATTTCTTTATTTTTCGCAAATTGCAGCATTTAAGTTGGCTGTTTATTTAATTGGCTTTAGCCGTTTGCTTTCCGTGTGATCCTTTTAGTACTTCTTTTATCTTTTTGGAAAGTGCTTCCGGTTTAAAAGGTTTGACGATATAAGATGATGCTCCGGCCTTGATAGCCTTGATGACATCTTCTTTGACGCCGGCGGATGTCGCCATCAGAACAGGAATTTCGGCGTATCTTTCGTCCGTTTTTACTTTCGTCAGAACTTCGTAACCGTCCATCACCGGCATATTCCAATCGAGTATTATCAAGCCGATTTTATTATGTTGTTTTCGGAGTAAGCTCATAGCTGAGGCTCCATTTTCAGCCTCAATCGCCTCATGTCCCAGTTTGCCAACAACATTTACAATTGCCCGGCGCATAAGGGCAGAATCTTCGGCAATTAGTATTCGCATCTGTAAAACCCCTTTAATATTATCTGTTTTTTAGATAAATCGGCTAATATCTATAGATTCTTTAAAGAAATAAACAAAAACTACCAAATTTTGTCAGCAAAAGAAAGATAGGCTAATAATAGATTTTCCTGCTTTTTATTCTCTTGCATTGCGAATTCTGAATTGCTATTCTTTAAAATCTATGTTTGAACTTGAATTGAAAAATGTGTCAAAATATTTTGGAGCGCGGAAAGTCTTTGAAAATATCAACCTTGACCTGAAATCAGGGCAATCGTTGGCTATTGCCGGTCCCAATGGCTCTGGCAAAACGACGCTGTTACGGATTATTATCGGCTTGATGGTTCCAACCGGGGGAGAGGTGCTCTTTTCAAAAGAGAAACAGAAACTCGATTTTGACAGTTATCGGCCATTTTTATCATTGGTTGGGCCATATTTGTCTTTGTATGGGTCACTAACCGCTCGGGAGAATTTGAAATTTATTTCAAAAGTCAATGGACTAATGCCATCCGAAGAAGATATAGAAAAAATATTAGAGCAGGTTGGACTTGAAGGACGGGGCAATGATTATTTTTCAGACTTTTCATCTGGTATGCAGCAACGACTTAAATATGCGGCAGCATTGATTAAAAATCCATCGATTTTGATTTTTGATGAACCAACCTCAAATCTTGATGATGAGGGCAAAAAGAGAGTTTTTGATATCATAAACCGATATCGCCCGGACTCGATTATTATTATCGCCACTAACGAAAAAGAGGAGTATTCGCTTGCCGACTCGATCTATAAGCTGGGTGAGTAAGACTCTGGCGGTAACCCGGAAAGATATTGTTTCCGAGTTTCGCACCCGTTATGCTATCAATGCGATTGTGATGTTTGCTCTGGTAACATTGACAGTTATCTCTTTTTCGGTCGGTCTTTTATCACCCTCAAAAGAAATTCTTTCGGCACTTTTTTGGGTGATTCTGTTTTTTGCGTCAATGTCGGGATTGGCTCAGGCATTCATAAAAGAGGAGGAAACCGGAACGGCAATGATTTTACGCCTCTCATGCGAAGGCTCAATTGTCTTTTTTGGTAAAATGCTTTTTAATTTCCTGCTGCTGTTGACCTTGTCGATTCTGGTGGTGCCGCTTTTTATTGTCTTTCTCAAAGTTGTTCCAACCGATTGGACTCTGTTTATTGGCGCGGTTTTGATGGGTTTAATTGGTCTTTCGGGGGCGACAACAATTATTGCCGCCATTGTATCAAAAGCCTCTGTTCAGGGTGCCCTTTTTACGGTGCTATCTTTCCCGGTATTATTGCCGCTTCTGGTGGCGGTAATAGAGATAACCACCGTATCATTTACAGGAGGGACGTTTGCCGATGCCTCGGCTCCTTTGCAATTATTGGTTGCCTATGATGTGATAATGATAACGTTGTCGTCGATGCTGTTCGATTTTGTCTGGAGAATATAAAAGACGACAGAATTGGTTTGGAATTAATTAATTTTTTGTTATACTAAAAGCCGCTTGATACGTAATACGAGGTAAGTATAAGATATGTTGTGGAAGATAATTATATTTTTAGGTATGTCGGCGGTTATAGTTGCGGCATTTTTAACCGCATCGCCGATGAGGGCGGCCAATTCTTTGGGGCCGGCCGACGTCTATCGTATTTTCTATTTTCATGTCCCGCAGGCATGGGTCGCATCACTGGCGTTTGTGTTATCGATGATTTACTCCATTCGCTTTTTAAGGACAAGAAATATGAAGTATGACACCAAGGCGCTGACGGCTAATAAATTGGGTGTGATGTTTGCCATTGTCGCCATGGTGACCGGATCGATTTTTGCCAAGATGACCTGGGGTGAATTTTGGAACTGGTCGGAGGTTCGTGAAGTCTCGGTATTTATCCTGCTTCTTATTTATGGCGGCTACTTTGCATTGCGGTCTGCTATTGCCGATCCCGATACCCGTGCTAATCTTTCGGCAGTGATTTCAATTATTTTTGCTGTCGCCGCTCTTTTTCTGATTTTTGTTTTGCCTCGTATATATAGCGCCTTTTCGCAACATCCGAGCGATTCCATAATAGATAAAAGCGGTCAGATCACGATGGGGCTAACCGTCAGGATGATATTTTTCTCATCGCTGATAATGTTTACCGCTTTGTTTTTCTGGATATATAATCTTTCAATCAGAGTTGCCAGATTAACTGCTAAAAAAATGCTGGAGAGTAAATAATGGATTCTAATTATGTTGTTATGGCAGTGACCCTGATTATTTGGGTCGGACTGTTTTTTTATCTTTTTTCGCTTGATCGCAAAGTGAAAAAACTGGAAGAGAAAAATGAAAGCTAAATATATCATAGGTACAATAATTATTTTAGTTTTTGCCGGCTGGGGTTTTTCGGCCTTTTTGGAAACAACGGTAAAATATGTTTCTTTTGCCGAGGCGCGTCAGGCGACCCGGACCGTTCAGGTTGTCGGTGGTATAGATTTTGATAATGTAAATTATGACGCTGAAAATTCGGAGTTGGTTTTTACCATCTTTGATTTGGAAGCGCCAGATCCGGCCAATCCGGATCGTATGAAAATTATTTATGACGGTGTGATACCGGGTAATTTTGATCAGGCGACATCTGTTTTGGTTCGCGGGAAACCGGGAGCGGATGGTTTTGTGGCTGAGCAATTATTGGTAAAATGTCCGTCGAAGTATCAGGGTTTGGATGAATAAAATCAGGAGTATTATATGACCTCAGGTCAACCGGGTGAGTTAGCTGTTTTTCTGGCACTGGCGATGACTCTTTTATCGGGTGCCGCTTTTTTTATGTCTGCTTTTGGCAGAAAAGAATTTTATGATCTTGGCGTGAGAGCGTATAAATTGCTTATCGTTTTTGCATCGTTGGGAACAATTTGGCTGTTTTATCTTTTTCTGACACATGATTTCGGTATTGATTATGTCTTCAGTTATTCATCATCTGACCTTCCACTTCATTTTGTTTTTTCTGCTTTCTGGGCCGGTCAGGAAGGTACTTATCTGCTCTGGTTCCTGCTCAGCGGGCTTTTTGGACTCTTAATTATCAAGTACGGTCGGCAGTATAAATACTGGGGAATGAGTTTTTATTCGGTGGTAAATCTATTTTTGGCGATAATGCTGATGGTGGCCTCGCCTTTTAAGATGATTGAAGGCGTTGCTCCACTGGAAGGAAACGGATTAAATCCGCTGTTGCAGGATTTCTGGATGGTCATTCACCCGCCGATGATGTTTGTCGCCTATGCTATCGCGGCGGTCCCGTTTGCTTTAGTGTTGGCGGCATTTGCAAAAAAAGATTATTCAGACTGGCTCAAAATTTCTTTCCCGATTGTCGGGATAACTTCATTTCTGCTTTTGGCTTCCAATGCAATGGGCGGCTATTGGGCCTATAAGACACTCGGCTGGGGTGGATATTGGGCCTGGGACCCGGTTGAGAATACCTCGTTTGTCCCCTGGGTTATCTCTATCGCTTTGATTCATGGGATGCTGATTGAAAGAAAAATGGGCGCTTTCAGACGATCAAATCTCCTGTTGGCGGTATCGGTATTTCTGCTGGTTGTTTATGGAACCTTTTTAACCCGTTCGGGGGTGCTGGCCGATTTTTCGGTGCACTCCTTTGTTGATCTTGGCACCAATGCAGTCCTGATAAGTTTTATTGTCAGTTTTTTGGTTATTGCGCTCGGCATGTTTTTCTTCAGACGAAATTCCGATATGATTGGAAAACCGTTTAGCTATAATATCTTTTCACGTGAGTTTGTTCTTTTTACAGGGATGATTCTGCTCTTTGTCTTGAGTGCAATTGTTCTGTTCTGGTCGTCGCTTCCACTGCTCACACAATATATAAGTGAAAACCCATCGGCAGCTGAGATCGCTACCTATAATTCGTTTGCTCTGCCGTTGGCGATTATTATCTGTCTGTTTCTAACAGTTGCTCCTTTTCTAAGTTTTGGAAACGGCAACAACGAAAAAATTAAAAATCCTGTTCTGGCCGGTGGAATCGGTCTTGTCGTGGCGGCTGCTGCGCTCGCTTTTGGCAATGTCGTCTTTGCGGTTGCGATTACGATTTTCATCTATGTTTCCGTAATATTGATTTATCTTTTTAATGACACGCTTCGCCGTCATATATTAATTGCTCTTATTTATGGCGTTGTTGGCGCCTTGATAGCATTTATACTCGGTGTCCGATCGGTGGCTAATCTTTTCTTCTTTGGCGCAGCTTTGGCAGCATCCGGGGCGTTTGTCGGGACCCTTATCCAGAAAATCCCGAAAAGTTTTGGCAAAACTGCCGCCCAGTTCGCTCATTTTGGAACCGGTATCATGCTGGTCGGGATTCTGGCATCGTCATATTATTCGACCGGGGAGAGGATTGTCCTTCCGCGTGACGTTGGTAAAACTGCCTTTGATTATGAATTTATTTATCATGGCTCAACCGGCTCGGTGATGGATCACATGAATGAAATTCTTTTGACGATGACCGGTGACGATGGCGTTATGGTCGATACCCGGCCGCAGTTTTACTATTCGGCGCAATCTAACGGTTATATGAAAAAGCCGTTTATCAAACAAGAGCTTCTTTATGATTATTATCTCGCACCGCTTGATATTCAGGAATTTCCCGACTCCAGCAGAATTATGCTGGCCAAAGATTCGACTGCCGAAGTTGCCGGAATTAAGGTAAAATTTATCGATTTTGAAATGTCGTCGCATGGGGAAGGTGGCAGTATTTCCATCGCTGTCTTGCTGGAATGCGAATACGAAGATACAAAAGTTTCGGTAAAACCGATGTTTTTCTCGGGTGCAGACGGCATGTTTGGGCAACCGCTCAAGATATTTGAGGATCAGCCATTTGAGGTCAAGGTGGAGAAGATACTGGCCTCGGATGGGGCGGTTGTTCTTTCGTTCCCCGGAACGTCTCAATCTGGTCCGGTCGATCAATTAATTCTGGATGTCTCTATAAAACCGGGAATAAATCTTTTATGGTTCGCTATAATTATGATTTGTTTCGCTATGATCCTCTCGATTTGGCGCCGCTATCATTGGCTAAAGGCCTGAAAACAAAGGAGTTAGTGAAAAAATGGCTAACAGGACAAAAAAAGTCATATTTTTTTCAAAAAATGCAATTTTTTTCTTTCATTTTTGAAATTGAATCGTAGAATATTGTGCCTTACACATAGTCCCTCCCAGACTGGTGCCGTCAGAATTGGCGGCATCTTTTTTTATACCCCTGATTTTGATCGCTGTTAAGGTGACAACACTTGAGCCTATTGGCATCATTTCAGTACCTTCACAGGTCATTCGCAACCATACTTTGTCATAGGCGTGCAGACGGCATCACAATTATAAATTAGTAGGGAAGAACCCAAAGCGAAGCGACGCGGTTCTGCCAATTATTCTGTGGGCGGCAGGCGCCCCGCTGTAAAGTGTCAAGAGATATGTTACAGTGTGTATCACCACATGCGTTACACTTATTTATTTAATGGGAATCAGCAACGATTTGATTAGGAAATTGTTTATGTTGAATCAATTTTCCCACGGCAAGCTGTGGGCTACCCTTTTGTTACCCAAACATCAAGTCATTTTAATTTCAACAAAATGCTTGACATCGGAAATATAAATACTATATTCTTATATAATTAATACTTAATGAATTTGACGCAAAGGAACACCTTTATATATTTAAATTTCTAACTGAGTAAAGAAACAGAAATTAATAACTGATTTTAGACTTAGAGAAATTTAGGAGGTGTTATTTGAAGCGTCTATTTTTTGTAGTCTTCTGTAAAGTGGCCCATCTTTTATCTTAACGTTGGGAAACTCAAGTCCGTCGGGTACTTTAGACAATGTTCATATCTTGGAATACTAATCTTGTCGTCTCTGCAAGCCATAGCAAGGAGGAAGAAGTGAATAGTAGAACCTCATTTTATTCAAAGTTAACCGTTTTATTCTTTTCAACCGCAGTCGTAATTGGATTACTCTTTTTTTCAACAGCCAATTCTCAAACATGGGAGCAATTCGACGCGGCTTACGGAGGCGAAATTAAGTGTCTTGCCGTAAACTCTTTCGGAGATATTTTCGCCGGGGCCAATTATGTTCTACGTGGTGGTGTTTATCGCACGACCGATAATGGCGAAAGTTGGACTGAGTTAAATAATGGCCCTGCAGTGGGGAACATTACGTCTCTTGCCATCAATTCATCCGGTGATATATTTGCTGGATTCGATGGATTATATAATGGCGTCGGAATTCTCCGCTCAACTGATAATGGTAATACCTGGATTGAGATTAACAATGGACTGACAAGTAGCCGCATATATGATATTGCTATCAATTCTTCCGATGATATTTTTGTTGGAGTGGAATACGGTGGTGTCTTTCGTTCAACCGACAATGGTGATACCTGGGCTGCAATGAATAATGATCTGACGAATCTCCATATTTACAATCTTGCCATCGGCACATCTGGTGATATTGTTGCAAAATCAGCTTTTAATGATCTATTTCTCTCAACTGACAATGGTGGCAATTGGACCGAAATAGACAATGGACTGACGAGCGGCGACATTTCAAATATTGCAATCAACGCTTCCGGTGATATTTTTGTCGGAAGAACCTGGGGCGGGGCTTTCCGTTCAACCAACAATGGTAATAGCTGGACAGAAATAAACAATGGCCTGCTTGATACCGACATTTACGCAATAGAAATTAACGCTTCCGGTGAGTTATTTGCCAGAACCTCCGGTGGTATTTTCCACTCAACCGATAATGCCGATAGCTGGATTGAAAAAAACAGTGGCATACAAATTCCCGATACCAGTATTTCTAGTATTGCCATCGGCTCTACCGGCGATATTTATGCCGGAACCATTGACGGTAGTGTTTACAGTTCAACTAATAATGGTGATAACTGGACTAAAACAAACGATGGCATAACAAACATCGGTATTTCCGCTATTGCCTCCGCTGCATCCGGTGATATTATTGCAGGAACTAGAACTGGTGGACTCTTCCGCGCAACCGAAGATGGAGAAAACTGCGTACCAATTAACAACGGACTGTCAAATCGGGACATCAGATCTCTTGTCATTAATTCATCGGGTGACATTTATACCGGAACCGGTGGCGGAATTTTCCTCTCAACCGATAATGGGAACAATTGGATTGAAAAAAACAATGATCTGACAAATCACGGTATTGCTACAATTGCCATCAGCCCTGCCGGTGAAATATTCACAAGTACCCAAGATGGGATTTTCCGCTCCACAGATAATGGAGATACCTGGATTGAAATAAACACTGGCCTGACAAATGCCTCCTATGCTATTGCTTTCAACTCATCCGGAGATATATTTATAGGACAATATAATAGTGGTATCTACCGATCGACTGACAACGGTGACAACTGGACACTAATAAACAATGACCTCACATATAATTATGACATTAATATTATCGTTAGCTCATCCGGGGACATTTATATCGGAGCAGGATATGGTGGCGTTTTCAGATCGAGAGATAATGGTGATACCTGGTCCGAGTTAAATAACGGCCTGACTCAACTGTACATTAGTACTATAGTATTCAATGATGCGGAAGATATTCTGGCTGGAACCAACGGTGGTGTTTTTTACCTCGATACAGATCACGATACCTGGCGAAGAATAGGCAATGACCTGACATACAGCTTTAGAAATATAACCCTCAACTCTTCCGGTGATATCTATGCCGGAACGTCCTGCGGTGTTTACCGGTTTCCGAATAATCTGATTTGCGGTGATATTGATGGACAAGTGGGAATCAACATTCTCGATGTCGTTTTTTTGATTAATCACAAATATAAAGACGGACCTGCACCTTACCCGCATCATTTGGCTGATGTTAATAACGATAATGCTGTGAACATTCTTGACCTAGTACATCTGATAAATTTTAAATATAAAGACGGTCCGGCGCCGAATTGCCCGCAGATTTAAAAATCAGAATCAAATTAAAAAGACGGTCAAGCGGCCGTCTTTTTTTTGATTCTTGTGGTGGAAGCCCAATCGGTTTCGACATCTTACTTTCCGGATTCTCAAATTCCCCACCAAATCATAGTTGATTTTGATATCTCCTCATAATTGATATGTATGGATGTGCCTATAAATATTTTTGGGACGGGAGTAGCTATTTTGCGAAAAAAACAAAAAACGGAAAAGCGAACCCATTTTGCTATAACCAAACGTGGTGAAACCACTTATATCGGATTTTTGTCCTCATAAAGGACTTGCGGTACAAAATTTAGTAGTAAAATTGTCGAAACCCGACGGGTTTCGATTTACAGAACGAAAAAATAAAAATATGACGAAACACTTGTCCGCCGCAGGAACAAAGCCATTTGGGGGAAAGGCATTGATTTGGGTAAAAACGCTAAATTCTGCGTCGGCCAAAATAAACATTGACTTTTATTCAAAAAAACCTATTATATTAATTGTTACCCTTTAATAATTGTAAGGCTCAATTTTCGCTGGTAATGAATTTTTGCTGATTGCAACTGATACTCAGTCGAAAATTGGAACAGACAACACGGGACAAAAGCAAAAAAGATAACTGTACAAAATTTTGCGTGTTAAGGAGAAAAAGGCGAAATAATTGTCAAGGAATAAAACCTTTTGCCGAATTATTGCGGCAAGGGCAGGATTTACTAACTAAGGCTCTAAACCTAAAACAGAAAAATCTGGTTTTTTACATTCAGGAAAATAATTTCATTTTCCGTGAACAATCGACCGGTAATTTCGTTATAAAGAAAGTATCAAGAACCAAAACCATATTGATAAGAATAAGAATACGATTATGATGAGTTTTAATTTTACAATTGACTCCGATCCTGAACGGAATCTGATGGTTGCCAAAATCTACGGTATCTGGAAAAAAGAGACAGCCGAAGCGTATCATGAAGAATATATGGAAACGGCCGAACCGTTTCTTGGCAAGAAGTGGGCGAAAATAACCAATCTTGGCAATTGGAAATCTTCATACCCCGAAATAGTTGATGTTCTTGGGGAGCATATGCGATGGAGCCAGGAAAATGGCGCGATCTATTCGGTCTATGTTATCGATGATCCGGTTACACACAGCCAACTAAGTAAGATGATTAAAAAAGGTAATGTTTCAACGATCACCAAAATCTTCAGAACCCAGGATGAAGGCGAACGTTTCCTGAAAGAAAACGGTTTTTAATCTTTATTTTCCACTTACTTTAAATATCTGTTAAACCATTTTGCTATCCATTCAAGACGAGCGATTCGTCGGTCAGGACGGCCGTGACGCGACAAGCCGTGCGGTTCGTCGGGAAATCTTATAAATTCAACTTTTTTCCGCATCATCTTTAATGTTGCAAACAGTTGTTCGGCCTGCTCAATTCCGCATCTTAGATCCTGCTCGGAGTGTATTATCAAAAGCGGGGTTTTAATATTTTTGGCATAGGTCAATGGTGAACATTTTCTGTAGTTTTCCAGATTTTTCCAGGGTGTACCGTCAAATTCCCGATAGATATCGAATCCGACATCGGATGATCCAAAAAACGATTCGAGATTAACAACCGATCTTTGTGTCACCGCTGCTTTGAAACGGTTGGTATGTCCAACGATCCAGTTGGTCATAAATCCGCCATAAGAACCGCCAGTTACACCGATTTTGTTCTTGTTGACATACGGAAGCTTTTCAAGATAGTCGGCCGCAGACATACTATCGTAATAATCGATCTCGCCCCATCCGCCGGTGATGGCATCGGCGAAGGTTTCCCCCCGTCCGGTTCCACCACGTGGATTGGTATAAAAGACAACATATCCTTTGGAGGCGAGATAAAGCATTTCATGGAAAAAAGTGAAACCGTACTGTGCCCGCGGTCCGCCATGAATTTCAAGAATCGCCGGATACTTCCGATTCTTATTAAATTTGGGCGGTGTTACCAGCCAGCCTTGAAGATCGAAACCGTCATGGGTTTTAAACCATGTCTCGCGTGTTTTTGGCATTTCTTTTTTGGATAAAAGCTCATTGCTTGGATTATCCAGCAGTTTGGCTTTACTGTCACCGGAATAGGTTGCGGGCATTAGCTGTAAGTTTCCGGGATTCTGCAAATCGGAAATAATCGCTGCTATCTGGCGTCGTTTGCCGTTCATATGATAGGCTCTGACGTGACACTTTTTGTTAGTGACCCGGGTTGGTCTGCCACCGTTGGCCGGTGCATAAAAGATATGGGTGGAGCCGGTATCAGTAACGGTAAAATAAATATTTTTTCCATCGGGTGTCCAGAACAGCGGCGGCGCCTCAAACGCTTCGCCGACATCACCAATAGTAGTATCAAACGCCAAACGGTCAAATTTCGGTATCAGGTCTTTGGCCGCTGGTCTGCCGGCGGTACCGACGGTCCATAGATGCCAGTTGGTGACACCCCAGCAGTCATTTGGGTTATCATGCCCGACATAGGCGATTTTTTTGCCGTCGGGAGAAAAGGTCGGAGAGGCTATCGGGCCATTGGGAGTTTTTATTTTGCTGACTTTGCCGCCATCAATCGGAATTAGATAGAGATCATCA
>DAOUVS010000204.1 GCA_030667525.1 Candidatus Zixiibacteriota bacterium
CAATGTTGTTTGGGATGCCGCCAGCTCAGCTTCCGATATCTATTTCTACAAAGTCACGACCGACAACGGTTCGATGACCAAGAAAATGGTATTGTTGAAGTAAGCTTCTTACTATTTTCCGCGGGGAGGGGTTTTCCCCTCCCGCGGGAATAAATTAGGAGAGTAACTGACTGAATTAAATAGATAACGAGAAAATAAAGCGTAATAAAGAAAATGTTCAGGACTACCTGATGGCCCGTATGAATAACAGAGGAAAAAGGCAACAGAGAAGCGTGGGCTTTTTTATTTATAGGGCAAGGATCGCCATTGTACCCGCCTGCAATCACTTGCAATTTTCAGGTATTATATGTAACAGCTCTTTGGACTTATCTAATATCCTCACCGTCCAAAATAATAAGTTTTTTTTGAGGTAATGCGAATAGGCCGTTGATAAGAAATTGAGTGAGAAAAAAATAAGTGCAACCGATTGTCCATAAAGGTGTAAACGGAATTGACCGGCCGGGACAGGGTTAAGAAAACAAATAATTTGTCAAGACGGCTTGACGCAGAAAATGAGAAGATAAGAATTTGCAGATTTGGTCTATTTATTGCTCGTAAGGAATGGGACGTAATCTGTAATTGAGGAGCTTTGGGCTTGAAAAAAATAGTCACAAATATTTTCTTAACCGCCCTTATAATGATGGCGGTGATGGTGTTTGTACCGGATAGATCGCTGGCTAACAGTGCGCCGGAGTTTGATCCGATTGCTACCCAGACTGTTATGGAAGGTAATGTTTTTAGTTATACGGTTTCTGCCGTTGATATAGATGGTAACACGATATCTATTTTGGCTCTTTCGCGGCCGTCCGGCTCGACTTTTATCGATAATTGGGACGGCACGGCCCAAATTCAATGGCAACCGGAATATACCGGTCCGAATTCATCGGACGGTTCGCCGTTTACAATTTCATTTATGGCAAGTGACGGGATCGCATCAGATCAAATACAGGCTGAAATAATCGTTCAGAATAATAATCGTAAACCGCTCATTGATCCGATTGGCGTCGTTGAGGTTGAGGCCGGAGAGCCGGTTTCTGTAACAATAACCGGATTTGATCCCGATTATGATGATATTAGCTGGAATCTTCTTTCGGCACCACCGCAGATGACATTTTCGTCCGGTATAAACGCCTTATTAAGTTGGAATACATTATATGCTGATTCCGGATCATATCTGATTGAAGTTGAGTTGGCTGACATATATGGAGTTACCGACACGGCCAATATTACTCTGAATGTTTTGCCAAGGGCAATTTTCACATTATCAATTGAGACTGTTTCAGCTTATCCCGGAGAGTCAATTTCGATGAATGTGAATTTGACGAACCTTGAAGAGGTTGGCGGATTTAAGCTACTTATCAATTATGATGTTTCTGCTCTGTTTTTATCTAATTTGTCGATTGTTGAGACCAGAGCCGAATCGTTTGAATATTTTACTTATAATCTTAATAACAGCAATATTAAGGGTGATGTTTTAATTACCGGTGTGGCCGATCTTGATAATGGTGTAACGACCGATGATCTTGCTGCCGGTGAAGGCTCGCTGGTTAAGTTTACCTTTTATGTAACCAATGATTTGACTTTTTCAGGGTTTGCAGTTCCTATCACATTTGCTTTCCGAAATTTGATTGATAATAGTGATAATACGTTAACTGATAGTTTTGGTGAGATAATTAATCAGGCGTCGATTAATTATGAGGATGGTTATATTGCTATCAGGCAAATAGATATAAATGGTATCGGTGATATCAATCTTAATGGTGTCACTTATGAAATTGGTGATGCTATTTATTTTATAAATTATTTTATAGATCCGGGGCGTTATCCTTTGGGTCCCAAGCAAAGATCCAATACCGATGTGAACCATGATGGCATAACGGCGACCGTTGCCGATTTGGTATTTTTAATTAATTATCTGACTAACCCGAATAATGTCAATAAAATTAGACCGGTTTATAATCCGGTCGAAATAAGCAGCTTTGCCACAGCCGATAATTTCAGTATCTCAACCGAAGCGGATATTGAAATTGGCGGCCTGGCTTTAACTTTGGAAGCTGACGAACCAATTAATATGCAAGTCGCCAATAGTATGGTGGTTAGTGTCAATGGAATGATAACAAAATCATCGATAGATGGGAATTTATTGCGGCTGTTGGTATATAGTGAGGATGGAACCTCGCTTCCGGCAGGGGAAAATGACATAATATTGATTAACAGCGATAACAAGTTGACAGTCAAGGAGATAGAAGTGTCGTCGACTGATGGTATGTTATTGAAGACGAAACTGTCTGAATCTTCGCATCCTGTTGTGCCAAATGGTTTTATATTGGAACAGAACTATCCTAATCCGTTTAATCCAATTACGGAAATAGGATTTAGTCTGCCAAAAATGTCCAAGGTCAAGCTGACGGTATATAATGTGCTTGGACAAGAGGTAATAACTTTGATTGAATCGTCGCTTCCATCCGGAAATCATAAGGTTACCTGGGATGGTCGTAACGAATTGGGCTCAGCCGTCGGCAGCGGAATTTATTTTTACAGGCTGGCGACTGATGATTTTGAAGGCAAACGCAAAATGATACTCTTGAAATGAGGTTTTTATAAATGTATGAGAAACAACGACATAATAATATCTTCTTGAGGACGGTTATGAAATCGTGCAAGATTCCTATTTATATCTTTTTGCTTTTGCTAATGTTTGGCGGAGTGGCTCATTCCCAATTATTGCTTGATAGTATCAATTATGCTATTGATATAGGTGATGCTTTTGGAAATGCCGGCGATACTGTGAAAATTCCTCTTCAGCTAAAAAATGCGATTGCTGTTGGCGGCTTTTTGATTCGTTTTACTTACCCCTCAGATATACTCAGACCACTTCCGATGGACGTCTGCCCGAACGATGCCTGCCCCGGATACTGTTGTGACTCAACCGGAATTGACATTTTGGCAACAGTTTATGACAGTCTTGAGATGGTTGATTTGGGACTCGGAACTATTCAGTTTGATACTTCAGGCTACTATTGCACAATTGGTCCTGAAGGCGAAAATGTATATAATGCGTATGCTTTACATGATCCAGGTGATGATAGTATGCATGTTGATGCTGTATTTATGCAATTTTTACCACCGATGCCACCACTAGATGGTTGTCAATTACAGTATTGGTCGCGGCCATTTATTGGAATAAAGCAGGATACTGTCGGCACGATTGCCAATTTGATGTTTATCGTAAGTGATACGGCGCCTACAGGAGATGTAAGCTTTTTGCGAATTGCAGATTATCGTCCAGTATATCAACAGGATCCGCTTCCCGATTATCGCGATAATCAGCTAACCGATACTACTGGGACGGTAGTTGTCAGGCCAATTGGGGCATATGGTATTGGGCGATTTACGGTTGGAACTGGTCCTGACCCGGAACCGAATTGGGATACCTGCACTTATGGAATATGTGATGATTTCTTTGGCAATGATAGCTGTTGTGTTCCGTCGAGCAATACACCGCCGGTAGTGGCCACTATAACTCCCGGTAGCTATAATGTTGATCAGGGAGTGACCGTCAGTTTTACGGTATCGGCGTCTGATGCCGATGGTGATGATCTTTCTCTGGAAGCTTCCGGTTTGCCGGTGGGAGCTTCTTTTACTCCCAGTAATCCGGTTACAGGAAATAGCAATGTTTCAGGAACATTCACCTGGACGCCCTCTTTTTCACAATCGGGAAATTTTGGAATAAATTTTCAGGCGACCGACGGACAGGGAGCCAAATCGGCAATAAAATCGGTAGTAATTTCGATTAATGAACTGAATATTGACCGGTTGTTTACTTCCTCGGCACCCGGCGGTAGTCCGGTTGGCGGTATTCCCGGCGCGATGCCAATTGTATTTCCGATTGATCTGATTACCTCCCGAACTGTTTATGGTATTCAGTTTGATATGATATATCCCGAAAATATATTAAGTATCGATTCAATTGTTGTAACCGATTTGACCCCTGAATATACAGTTTGGGAAAATATTGGAGTTTTTCCTGATACAGTCCGAGTTGTCGCTTTTGGACTTTCCAATGAGCCGATTATTGATCCGACTACGTCAACAGCCATTCTGAATGCTTATTTGACCATTGATTCAAACGCAGTACCAGGCGAATATTGGATTAAGCTCATTGATGCCTGGGAATCGGTTGATCCCGATCATACCGTTCCTTCACTTAATCTGTTGGCTGATTCCGGCGTGGTCCAGGTAGATCGAATTGGCGACGTAAACCTTGACACCAGAATAGACGTGGCTGATTTGGTTAATGTGGTAGCGTATATTATCGGCAATTATGGTTTGCCGAAGAGAAATTTTGAAACGGCCAATGTTATCCCTGATACCTTGGTAAATGTAGTTGATCTGGTCGGTATTATTAATTTTATATATGATATTCCGTTTGAATCATCACCGATTTCATCTGTTTCCGGCGGCGAAGTCGCCCGTCTCAGCGTTGAACATGATGATTTTCTAATTGACGGTCAGCTTACCAAATTAAATGTTCGTGGTGAATTTCCGGAAAATATTGCCGGAGTTCAGATGCAGATAGATTATGATCCCAGTGTGTTTGAATTTGATCAGCCGGAGCTTTCCAATGAGGCTGGTTCTTTTACGCTGGCATATAATGATGATAAAAGCGGCCGGATGCAAGTGCTGATGTATAATTATAAGCCTTGGGAGACCGATGGGTTGATCCCGTCAGGTCTTGCTGATGTTCTTCGTCTGCCGGCCAAAGTGAAGAAAAATCTGGCCGAAGGGGATAATTCCAAGGTCAAAATTACGCAGGCCTATCTTTCCAACTCCAAGGCCGGATCTATTGCGACTGAAAACTTGACGCCGTTGATTCCTGAAAAATTCAGTTTAATGCAGAATCGTCCAAATCCGTTTAATCCTACTACCAGCATTGATTTTCATCTTGGTTATAATGATGCCGCGAGCGGTTTTCAAAAGGTGAAGCTGGATGTTTTCAATATTCTTGGGCAGCAGGTTGTTACCCTTGTTGACAAACAGTTGGAACCGGGTCCGCATACCGTTGTTTGGGATGGAACAAATCAGTCGGGTGAAGCAGTTGCCACCGGCGTTTATTTATATCGTTTGCAGGTCGATAAAGAGTATAAAACTAAAAAGATGGTATTGCTTAAATAAGTGAGATAATTTCGAAGGATATTTCTTATGAATGCCCGGAATAAACTAAATATAATCGGTTTTTACATTGCCGCATTGACTCTTATTTTTGCGGTAACTTCATTTGGACAGGCCAATCAGCCGCCTGTTCTAAACTCAATCGGTGCGCAGAGTACTACTGAAAATGTAAATTTAAGTTTTATAATAACTGCCACTGATATTGAAGATACACCGAGTTTTACTGCTCCTGATGCACCATCAGGTTCGAGTTTTATCGATAATGGCGATGGCACCGCGACTTTTAACTGGACACCGACTTATTTAGAGTCGGGTTCGTATCCGGTGACTTTTAC
>DAOUVS010000133.1 GCA_030667525.1 Candidatus Zixiibacteriota bacterium
AGGAAATCCCCTGCTTTTACCGTATATATATTATTATAACATAGCCTTAGGGGTAAATATTTCACCCATAGTTCACCCCTTATAGCCCCTCATGATATCTTTTTAAGGGTGAATATTTGACCCATAGTTCACCCAATATATCCCCTCGTGATGTTTTTATATCAGCCGAATAAAAATTAAAAAAGGGAATTAAATATTGGCAAAGCCAAAATGGGGGGAGGAAAGATATTTAAAATGAGGGGCATAATAATTCATTATTATTTTTACTTAATTAACTTCATGTGAAATCGGTATCAGGAACATTAATAAACCTGATACAAGTCGAGAAAAGGGGAAAATCATGAAAAAGATAATTGTAATTTCGATCTTCTTAATAATATTTGCGGCCGTCGTCCCAAACAGCTTTGGTCAGGGATCAACAGATATTCTAGATCGACTTAAGAAAGTCGAAGAGCAGTTGATGTGGTACAAAGCCGAATTAGCAAAACAGCAAAATCAAGATGAATCGTTTCTTGAATTGGCGGCTCGCATAACTGTGCTCGAAAAAGAGTTACGTTTTGCTAACCAGAAACAGAGTGCCATGTATGCCGATTTAAACGGGGCATTCTCAACTCTCGACAATAAAGTTGGTACATCAGGCGTTCCGGCTAAAAACTGGGCCAAAAATCCGCCGGAAATCAAGCGCGGAGAAATTGTATTTGGCGGCCTTGTTCATCAACAGTATTACAATGAAGCGGGTGATGATCCGCAGTCAACTTTTATTTCCAAACGAGCAAGACTATCACTGAAAGGCAACGTTAACGAGTATGCCTCGATCAAATTTCAGGGTGAGTTTGCCGGAACACCGAAGCTTCTTGACGGTGCCCTGATCCTGTCTCCTGACAATCACTGGTCGCTTAGTTTTGGTCAATATAAGCCGCCGTTCGGAACAGATTTTCTTACATCGGCATCGGCCACCCCGTTTGTCAATAGATCAATATCCTATAAAACAGGAACGGATCGAGACGTTGGCGCCAGCATAACATACAATAATAAGATAAATGATGATTTTGGAGTAAAGATCACCACCGGACTCTTTAACGGCTCCGGAATTAATGTCTCTGATGTCAACGATTACAAGAATTTTGTAACGAGAATAGAATTAGCCTGGGCCGGTATGTTTACATTTGCACCCAATATGATTATCGGGAAAAGCAATGAAATAAGTACGGCTATGGAAGATATGAATATTTATGGCGGTTCGGTAACCTGGAAATGGCAGAATGAAATTGTTGAAGGTGAATATGTCCATTCCAAAACCGGTGACACCAAGAAGGCCGGATGGTATCTCTGGGGCGGTCATTCCTTTATGACAGGAATGAAATTCCTGCCTGAGATTCAGGTGCTGGCTCGTTATGAAGAGTATGATGTTGACCTTGACCTGACAGACAATAAAATGACTCGAATCAGTTTTGGTACCAATCTGTTTGTTGATAAAAAATACACCAAGCTTCAGCTTAACTATCAGATCAACAGCGAAGAGGGTATCTCGGTTGACGACAATGAATTCTTGGTCAATTTCCAGGTAGCATTTTAAATGAGCAAATTAATTTTAAATATAGAATCGAGAAATTTTAATCTAAAAGGGAGGTGTGATATAAAACCGGAGACAAATATAAGGAGTCTGTTCTTAAGTGAGGGCTTAAGGATGCTGGCTTATAACAGAAAAGAGAGTTAAAAAAGGAGTAAGTGATGTTTAAAAACATGAAACTGGGAAGTAAGATAGTTGGCGGCTTTTCTCTTGTGCTGATAATTACTGCCATCATTGCCTATGTCGGCTATGGCGGATTATCTGGAACAGTAGAAAGAGTTATCAATGCTGATGATGCTAACCGCCTAATCAAGTGGGCCAAAGACTGCAGGCAATCTGAGAAGAACTTCATTATGCGTGGTGACATGAAATATGTAGAACAGAACAGCGAAACCATTCAGAATATCTATACGCAGATTGATGAGACCAAAGCAAGGTTTAAAGATCAAGCCGACATCAACACCATTGAAGATGTCAGGACTGAAATTCAGAATTATGAAAAGGCGATAAAAAGTTGGGTCGATATATATGGACAGCAAAAAGAGTATGAGGAAACAATGGTTCTTACGGCGCGGGAGTTTTCAGTAGAATGTGAGAATATTCGTGCCGATCAGAAGGCAAAACTGACAGAAGAGCTTGCCGATCCTAACAGTACTGCCGCTCAGCTTGATGATCGTTTATGGAAAGCTGATGCCGCCAACAGGCTCATCAAATTTGTTCAGGATTGTCGTATCCAGGAAAAGAATTTCATGATGCGCGGAGACAAAAATTATCTGCAAGAAATTGACGAACATATAAACGATATTTATGTTTTGTGCGATGAGATGAATTCAAGATTTAATCAGCAAGTAAATAAGGAGCAGGTTGCAAAGGTAAAAACCGCTGGCGTCAATTATAAAGGGGCGCTTGATTCTTGGGAAAAACTTTATGAACAACGCCTTGTTCAGGATGATAATATGGTAACAGCGGCGCGTGCGGCTGTTGCAGGGTGCGATAATCTGCGTAATGGACAGAAGGCGAAGATGGACTCCCAGATAGCATCTTCAACGAACATTATGCTAATCGGTGCCTTGATTGGAATTCTTTTCGGTTCATTTCTGGCTTTCTTTATCACCCGCAGTATTACCAAACCGGTCAACCTGATTATTTCCAATCTCACCCAAGGCGGCGAGCAGGTAAGCTCTGCCTCTGAGCAGGTGGCCGCGGCCAGTCAGTCGCTGGCCGAGGGAGCCTCGGAGCAGGCCTCATCCCTTGAGGAGATATCTTCATCGATTGAGGAGATGGCCGGAATGACTCGCCAGAATTCCGACAATTCCAAGCAGGCTGATACGCTTTCAGCCGATGTTAATAACAATGCCGATAAGGGCATGTCGGCGATGAATAGTATGTCCGGCGCCATGCAGGAGATAAAGAAATCTTCCGACGAAACGGCCAAAGTCATTAAGGTCATCGATGAGATTGCATTCCAAACCAACCTGTTGGCGTTAAACGCCGCCGTTGAAGCGGCCCGTGCCGGTGAAGCCGGTAAGGGGTTTGCGGTGGTGGCCGAAGAGGTTCGCAATCTGGCTCAACGTTCGGCTGAGGCGGCCAAAGAAACCAGCGCCATGATTGAAGGTTCGCAGAAGAATGCCGAGGATGGTGTCAAATCCGCTGATGAGCTTTTAGAAATCCTGAAGAATGTGGACAGCGGCATCAAAAAGGTGGCCAGCCTGATAGCTGAAATCACTGCCGCCAGCGATGAACAAACGCAGGGTGTAGAGCAGATAAATTCCGCCGTCGGTCAACTGGACCAGGTAACTCAGCAGAATGCTTCCAATGCCGAGGAATCATCTTCAGCAAGTGAGGAACTGGCCAGCCAGGCGCAGGAGATGCAGAGAGTGGTTGAGGATTTGAGTTCTCTCGTTCATGGCGCGAAAGAAAATCAGGGGGGCTCACATAATACCTCCAATTATAAAACGCCGAAGAAAAGAAATTCAATCACTTCAAAGGCTCATGGCATAAAGGATAAAATCCAAAATATGTCCGCCAAAAGGCAAAACAATGCTCCTGCATCTATGAAGGAAAATAAGAACATGGCGGAAGATGTCATTCCTCTTGATGAAAAGGAGATGGCTGAATTTTAGTAAATAACCTGAAATATGGAAAATAATTTGGGGCTATTTTATTTTCCACTTCTAAAAACCGCGAGTGATTAATCACTCGCGGTTTTTTTAGTTATCAAAATTAAAATGTCAGTATAGGTTTTCTTCTATACGCCGCTGAAATCGATATCCTTGAAATACATACTGGGACGGCGATTAGATGAGAATGTATACGGATCATTACCGACTTCGGCCAATTTCGGCCATAAGTCGAGAACATTTCCGGAAACATTCATCTCATTGATCGGATGCACAGCTTTGCCATCTTTGATTAACTGCCCGACAATACCGTAGGAAAAATCACCCGAACTGGCGCTCGAATTGCCGCCAATAAATCCGGTAACAAGAATACCGGTTCCCATCATAGCGATTAAATCATCAAGAGACTTGTCCCCATATTCATAAACGCTGTTCGTTGAACCACCAATAGTCGGTTCCCAGCCAAGTTTTTTACCATAGTAATTGTCGACGTAATATGATTTCAGGACTCCCTTTTCGATCATAATTCGTTTCCTGGTTGCCATTCCTTCATCATCGTATAATCGGGAACCGAGTCCATACTCAATAAACGGATCATCAATAATAGTCAATTTATCCGAACCGATTTTAGTGCCAAGCTTATCCTCAAGACAGGAATTTTTCTGTTGAATATTACGCGCCCGCATCGGCCCAGCAAGAGCATTTAATAGTCGCGTTCTGGCACGATTTTCGACAATCATATCGTATTTTCCGGAGTCTATTTTTTTCTGGCCGATTTTGCTGAACGCTCTTTCAACCGAGGCTATGGCTATTTTTTTATGATCAGGAATATCTTTTATATATCGAACCGTTTTGAAATCAAAATCATTCGGGCGACACTCTTTATCATCGCAAACGGTCACCTCAAGACCAACCGAAAAACTTGCGGACTTTTTGGAACCTGCAAAACCGTTGCTATGAACTTTCACCGATTCATAGCAGGCATCGGTATAATATCCGGCACAAGCGACAACTTTTTCACTTTGATTTAGAGCGGTATCTTCGATTTCGCGGGCTATTTGTACCCTTCTATCGGAACCAAACGATTCATAACCAGAATCATATACGAATAGCTCTTTATCCTGTAGTCCTGCATAATATTTTGGATCGGGCAAAGAACGATACTCATCGGCACCGAGATATTTGGTCATCGCAATCGCTTCATCGATAAATTTGCCAAGAGAATCTTTCCGAAGATCACAGGTTGAAGAGCTGGAATACTATTGATCGACATAAATAAACAGATCCAAAGAATTCTGCGTAGATTCTTTGAGAACATCCAACTTCCTGTTCCTGAATTCCACCTCAATTTGACGATACTTACCTAAATCGGCAGCAGCGTTATCGGCACCTTTTTTCTGTGCCTGTTGCACGACCCATTGCGCCAATTCCAATCTTTCTTTATTATTCATAATTAAAACCTATATTCTATAATATTCATTGTAACTATCTTTGTTTATGATGATACCCCGCCAACGGTAATTGCCGAAACCTTGGTAGTCGGTAAACCATCGGTAACCGGTGCTCTCTGACCTTCTTTGCCGCAAGTTCCACCGAAAGTATTGATCTTTAAATCGTTGCCAACCATGATCATATTTTTCAAAACTTCCGGTCCGTTACCAATGATATTAACATCTTTGACCGGAGCAGTTAACTTGCCATCCTCAATCATACGGCCGGTTTTAAGATAAAAAGTGAAATCACCTGCGCCGATATTAACCGCTCCGTTAGTAAATTTCTCCGCATAAAGACCCTTTTTGACACTCTTGATGATCTCTTCTTTTTCATGCGGACCATTAAGCATATAGGTATTTCTCATCCGCGGGATCGGCCGATGTCTAAATGATTCACGACGACCGTTTCCAGTCGGATTCACCTCATAATGCCGGGCGCTGATCTTATCATGCAAATAGGTTTTCAAAATACCTTTTTCTACAAGATATGTTACTTCGGTATCATTACCTTCATCATCAACATTAAGCGAACCGCGATAATTCGGAAGCGTTCCATCATCAACAATACTGACAAACTCTTCAGCTACTTTTTTGCCGACCTTGTCGGCAAACAGAGATTCGCCACGACGGTTAAAATCGGCTTCCATTCCATGACCGATGGCTTCGTGTAAAAGAATTCCGGCATCACCAGCCGCCAAGACAACTTCCATCTCGCCAGCATTAGGTTTAACAGCTTCAAATAAATCAACCGTATTCTTCACGGCTCGTGTCGCCAGGCCATCAAGACTTTCGGGGGTATAATATTCTATACCCATCCGTCCGCCAAGCATTTCGTAATTATTCTCGCGCTTGCCATCTTGTTCGGCATTACATACGGCATAAATATAAGTTTGCGGTCGATAGTCATAAGTGATCCGGCCGTCAGAAGTTGCTATCAAGATATAATCGTTTGTATCGCCAAAATATACCTGCGATTTGATTACCCTTTTATCTTCACTGAACATTTTATCATTAATTTTCTGAAGAAGCGGAATTTTACTATCGATTCCAACATCTTCCCAGCGGGTATCAATATTGTAGTAACTCGGCGTCTCATGCAGCTTTAATTCCACCGAATTAATTGTTTTGTTTCCGCTGGCAATATTGGCAGCCGTTTTAGCGGCTTCTTTCATCGCCTTAAGAGAAACCTCCTCAGTAAATGAATATCCGGTTTGATCTTCGCGAACTACTCGAATGCCGACCCCAAGGGCCACATCGGTAAAAGCGCGACTGACAATATTATCCTCAAGAGTAATATTGTTTGTTATACGATGCTGGAAATATAAATCGCAGAAATCCCCGCCTTTTTCAAGGGCAGTTGCCATAACCTGATTTATAATCGATTCATTCACTCCAAAATGTTCATAGTAATCTTTTAATCCGTTTACACCCTCGCCCGGAGCCATCAATGCGGCCAGCGGATTGGCTCTGAAAATAATTGGAATTGTTGCCAGCGCAATTCCCTTTGATCCAGTTTTAATGAATTTCCTTCGAGACATTTCGCTCATTTTAATCCTCCAATGTCGGCAAAAAATCTAAAACAAATATTTAATCTTAATTTTCAGAAAGTACACATATATATTAGACGAATTTAAACGGAAATGTTTGCAGATTTTTTGTTAAAAGTTGTTATAATTATGAGTTTTTCGGCTGAAATAGACAGATTTTCTCTAATTAAGAATAAATAAAGCAGAATTAATAAAATACCTAAAAGTATATTATAAAAATTCTACCAAAATAATATTCAATAGGCCCAAAATAGCAAAGAGCTGATTTCGTTGCATTGGCTGACACAAGAGTCCAAAATACTTGTCGCATTAATCAATGAAATTTATTAGTGTTGATCCGGAGCAATGATACTTTCCGACAATTTCATAACTTTTTCATACGGTAAAGCCAGCCAGCTTTCGACCTGAGCCACATAATTTCTCGTGACCAGAGAAACAATGGTCGCCGTTTCCTCATCCGGAACTTCATAAATATGCATCGAATCCCAATAACCCATCAGGGCATAATGCGCCTTGAATTTTACATCCGGACATTTCATTTTAATCTCCTCGAGCCAGGCCTGAGAACTTCTTGCTCGCGCTTTTTGCTTTGAACTGTACTCAACCGGCTGACAATCGCCGGCGGCTAATTTTGTCATCAATACAAATGTTTTCATAATATATCTCCTTGCCTATTAATTCGCATGGATGTACTTCGAGATGATTTTAAAAATTAACTCTTATGCTGAACAGGATGTCTGGATTGGCAAAAATATTTGCCGATACTATTAATATAAACAATATACCAGATTTTAAAAAAAAAGGAAACACTTTATTCCTCTTTTTTGAAAGCAGATTATAAAATCATTTGGATTAAAGCTTGATTTTTATTCAAAATTTGTTATATTAAATAGTAAGAGGAATCATACTCCGACGCGAATATTTCAAATCAGATATTAATTTTACGTAGTATATTCGCAGATTCAGTCTCTTGCCAACTGAGAATATATAATTTTTTATATAGATTATTAGTCGAGTTGACAAATAAAGAATTAACAAACTAAGACAGGGAGTATTACAATGTCAGAAAAGAGAACCCGTAAAAGGAAACGGCCGATTTATTATCTCAAGCTGATAAATCGGGAAACGCAAAATCTGGCCGGGGGAATCATTGATATATCTGCCAACGGATTAAAATTATCAGGCACCGAGCCGTATGAACTCGATAGTCTCACGCAATTTTCACTATCTTTACCTGATGCTATCGAGGGCGAAAAGCAGATTAGTATCAAGGCCCGCAATATTTGGAGCAATCGCGATACCAGAGGTGATTTTTATGATTATTATACCTCCGGTTTCAGTCTGGAAGATATCACAATAGATGATATTAACTCTATTGAGGGCTCACTGAGAAGCTATCTGTTTGAAGGATAAGCAGATAGCTTTAATCGTTATTTCAAGAGAATCATTTTCCGTGATGAAATATAATCATCGGTAATGATTCTATATAAATATATCCCGGAAGTTAC
>DAOUVS010000125.1 GCA_030667525.1 Candidatus Zixiibacteriota bacterium
CGGGTTTACCTTATTAATTTTTTCTATCAGCTCCTGTCGTCTGGCTGGATCAACCGGAAGCGGCGGAGTATCAATCAGAATTAACGAATTATCTTTTCCCCGCTGTTCCAGTTCATCAAACATTGCCGAGGGAAGATTAAGAATATCGGCATAGCTGCCCATCTCCTCAAAAGCGGCCACTTTCATATCATCCAACGAAGACAGGGTAACTTTCAAACCTAATCCGGAAACCAGTTGGGCGGCCAGCTTGGCCAATGCCGAGGTTTTTCCGGCACCGCTGAAACCGGTAAAAATAATTTTCATCCCCGGTTTGAAATCAATATCCGACGTTAAAAATTGATTGAGATAATTGGTGAGAACATCACCTGCAATATCTTTGATTTTGGAATCTGAATTATATAACTTCTCAATATCAGCTATCAATTGCTGCGTTAGGTCAACCGAAATATCGGAATCAAGTAAATTCCGAGATAACATTTTCAGTTCAGACAGAACCTCTTCCGGCAAATCTTTGCCATCATGTTTGCCAAAAGGAATATCAGATTGAATAGCGGAATTATCTGATGTCTCAGTTTTGCCTGTGAGTTTTGATATCTTATCTGATATTTTCTTATTTTTTTGCAGCATGTAATCGATCTTACCGGGTGATAAAATAGACTCATCAATGCAGGCAGTTACTTCCACCCGCTCATCGACAACGATCGTTTCATCAATCGGTAAAACCCTGGTTTTGAGAACAACCGCATCGCCGCCCATCTCATCGCGAACCAACTTTAAAGCAGCCGCGACGGTCGGCCCTGTAAATGACTTAATTATCATTTTCAAATCTCACTGTTCCGGTGGAGACTACTTCCACGTTATTACTGATTTCATTGTATGACAGAACGGTCAAACTTGGATAGGCCGCTTCTGTCAAACGCTTGAGAGCAAGACGAACATTGGGTGAACCTAGGCAGATAGGAGTATGTCCGGCTTCGGTAATTTTCTCAATCTGTTTTCCGACTGCTTTTATCAGCCGCTCCGAATCGGCCGGGCTGGTTACCAGCATCAATCCTTGTTTGGTGTTCTGGACAGAATCGGTCAACATCTGTTCGATACTCGGATCGATTGTAAAAACATGAATCTTATTATCTTTATCTTTGTACATCTCTGTAATCTGTCTCTTCAGCGCCATCCTGACGTACTCAGCCAAAACATCGGTTTCCTTGGTTGCCTGATGATAGTCGGTGATTGTTTCCATAATTGTCGCCAGATCGCGAACAGGAACCCGCTCGGTTAATAATGACCGCAGTACTTTCTGAATTGCCGAATACGAAACAACATTCGGGACAACATCTTCGACATGTGACGGATGATCCTCTTTTAAGGTCTCGATCAGATGCGCCACATCCTGTCTGGTCAATAGTTCTGCCGCGTAAGTTTTAATCGTTTCGGTCAGATGGGTTGACATAACAGCCGACGGTTCAACTGCGGTAAAGCCTTTATTTTCGGCAATTTCTTTCAGGTTCGGGATAATCCAGACCGCCGGTAGATTAAAAGCTGGCTCGCGGGTTTTAAACCCATCAAGTTCCTCTTTGATAAATCCGGGATTGATCGCCATGACATGTTCAGGCATTATTTCATATGAATCGATATTAATACCCTTAACTTTTATCCGATATTCATTCGGTTTCAACTGCACGTTATCGCGAATCCTGATCGCCGGAACAATAATCCCCAACTCCGAGGCCAACTGCTTGCGAATAATCGAAACCCGTTCTAATAAATCTCCGCCCTGATTGGCATCAACCAACGGGATTAGGCCATAGCCTATTTCAACCTCGAGTGCATCAACTATTAGAAGATCCTCGGTTCTTCCTTCCGATCCTGAATCATCACGTTCGGTTTCCTCTTTTTGATCTTCAAGTGCCTTTTTCTTTGATGCTTCATTTGTCAACCAGCCGATACCGCTAATAACTGTTCCGATAATAAAAAACGGCAAGGTCGGCATGCCGGGAACAATACCGAATAGAAGCAGCATCCCTCCGGCAATCATGATAGCTCTTGGTTGACGCAATAATTGACGAGTCAGATCGCGTCCCATATTTTCTTTAGAAGCGGCTCTTGATACAATAATACCGGCGGCAGTGGAAACAATCAGTGCCGGAATCTGAGTTACCAAACCATCACCGATTGACAACAATGAATACATCCGTAACGCTTCCGGTGCCGATTTCCCCTGCATCGCCATACCGATAACAAAACCACCAATGATATTAATGAGTGTGATCAGAATTCCTGCAATAGCATCACCGCGAACAAATTTTGAGGCACCGTCCATGGCACCGTAAAAATCAGCTTCTTGAGAAATTACCTCGCGCCGTGATTTCGCCTCCTGATCATCAATCAAACCGGCATTGAGATCAGCATCGATCGCCATCTGCTTACCCGGCATTGCATCAAGAGTAAACCGCGCCGACACTTCTGAAATTCGTCCGGCACCTTTGGTAATAACAACAAACTGGATGATAACCAAAATCATGAAAACGATAAAACCAACGACATAATTCCCCTGCACTACAAAGTTACCAAACGAGTTAATCACTTCACCGGCATAACCCTGACCAAGAATCAATCTGGTCGAGGCGACGTTTAAAGACAACCGCATCAGCGTGATTATCAGAAGCATCCCTGGAAAAACTGATAAATCAAGCGGACGGGTGATATATAAAGTTGAAAGCAAAATTACCAGAGAGAAGGTGATATTAAAGGCTAGTGCAAAATCAAGAATCCCTGCTGGCAACGGAATAATCAATACGGCGATAATGGCAATAACTGCCACTGCCAGCATAATATCTGACCTCTTGATTATCTGATCAAGTATTCCCTTGGTTGCTTCGGCCATCTTAGTTTACCTCGACACCTTTCTGGCGATAGACATAAGCCAGCACCTCAGCAACCGCCCGGTACAAATTGCCCGGGACATACGAACCGATATCACACATTTTAAATAAAGCTCTGGCCAGAGGTTTATTTTCCACAATCGGAACTCCTGCCTCTTTGGCTATCTCTTTGATCTTAGCGGCGATAATTCGTTCACCTTTAGCCACTACCATCGGCGCTTCCATCGCATCGGTGTTATATTTCAGGGCGACCGCAATCTGGGTCGGGTTGGTGATGACCACATCGGCATTGGGAATCTCTTGCATCATCCGCTTGCGCGACATCTCCCGTTGAATCTGCCTGATGCGGCTCTTAACTTGCGGCGATCCTTCAGTATCTTTATTCTCATCTCTAATATCCTGCTTGCTCATTTTGATATTTTTTTCGAAATCATATTTTTGATAGGCATAATCAAAGAGAGCCAGAATAAGAATAACCGCACCCAACTCAAGCACCGTGGTCAGGGCCATTTTACCCATCGCCCCGGCAAAAACCGCAACAGAGTTGTCGGCCAGATTGTAAAAAGTATCAAGTTCGGCCGTAATAGATCTGTAGCCGACATAAGCGATCAAAGATATTTTGATAACGTCACGCACCAGTTGGACCAATGATCTTATCGATACTAATTTTTTTATACCTTTGGTGATATCAAGTTTATCAAGTTTTGGTTCGAGCGTTTTAGTTGTGAATAAAAATCCGACCTGAAGAAGATTGATTGAATATGCGACAACCATCAAAACCGCAAATATCGGAGCCATAAGAATAAAGAAATTAATAACGCGTTGCGAAAAGAAAGCCATAATCGATTCATTGGTAATGTTCATTAATGGTGCCTGGCTGAATATGTGGGTCATTAAATCTTTGAGTTGATTGCCGAGCATCGGTCCAACAATATAAAGGGTGGCGGCTCCAAGACATAACATGACAGCAGAGTTCAATTCCATCGAACGGCATACTTTGCCTTCCTCGCGCGCCTTCTCTTTTCGCCTTGGCGTCGCTTTTTCAGATTTTTCCTGGAATTGTTCGTCAGCCATTAAACATCCTTTAGGTAGTACTCATACCGGCCAAAACAGCCAGAACCTGGCCATCCAAATAAGTCAAAGTGTGATTTATAATACTTTTGAAAATCGGCAGCACCATCGCCATTACCAAAAATCCAATCCCTATCTTAAGAGGCATACCCACAATAAAAATATTCATCTGGGGAACAGTTCTGGCCACAACTCCAAGAGAAACTGAAACCAGAAACAGGGTAATCACTATCGGTGCGCTGATTTTTATCGCCATCGTGAAAGCATAAGCAGATAAACGAATAATCGCTTCTCCTGCCGGACCGGTAAAACCGACGGTGCCAACCGGAATCAGCTGATAGCTGTCGGCCAAAGCCGATATAATCGCGTGATGTCCATCGATTGCTATAAATATCAATGAAGCCAGAACAATCCAGAACTCGGCTACTACTGAAATTTGCGAACCGGATTCGGGATCCATCACATTAGCCATCAAAAGACCCTGCTGGAAACCAACAATACCGCCGCCCATTCTGATGCCATCAAACAGAAGTGTAAAAAGAAATCCAATTATTAACCCGACCAGAAATTCTTTGGCCGCCAAAATTGCAAGTAACCAGATCGATTCAACCGCCGGCATCGGGGTTTGAGCGGCAACCGGTATTAATACGATTGCCAAAACAACCGCAAAACCGGCCTTAACAGTCATAGGTATTGAATGATGTCCTAAAATAGGCGCAGTAAGAAATAAACCACCGGCTCTAAATGAGATTAGAAGCAGTGTTTCAAGCTTATCAGCACCATATGTCAAAAATTCTAACATTACTTTTTACCTACAGTACGGGTTATCTGTCAATAGCTTTAATCAACTCACATGCCAACCAAACTGACGATAAAAAAGATTTGTTACTATATGTAATACAATGGGTTAGAGAACATCAGACAGATGTCTCTGGGAGGTTTTCGTCCAGACAAAGTAAATTTTGCCAAACCGTTGGGAAATATTTTCTGGTTATCGGTTCTCATAGCGTCGGAATAAGTCCAAACAACCCCCGCGTAAAATCAAGCAGGATATTGGTCATCCATGGCAGGAAAACTAATAGCGAAACCGCCACAATAACGATTTTTGGAATAAAGGTCAGTGTCATCTCATGGATCTGTGTAACGGCCTGAAACAGCGAAATCGTCACTCCGATTATCAGTCCCGATAGCAGCATTGGAGCGGCCACCAGCAACATCGTCGTTATCGCGTCACGGCCTATTGTAATTACCATTTCCGGTGTCATTTTATCTTGCCCCGTTCCACTAATAGAATGATTGTACCAGCGATTGGACCAATAGATACCATCCATCAACCAGCACAAATAGTAATATTTTAAATGGTAAAGCCACCATGATAGGCGGTAACATCATCATACCCATCGACATCAATACCGAAGCAACCACCATATCAATCACAAGGAATGGAACAAAAATCAGAAAGGCGATCTCAAAGCCGGTACGTAATTCGGAGATCATAAAACTCGGTATCAGAATATGTAATGGAATATCTTCTGGTTTTTCCGGCCGTTCCATACCGGAAAGATTTACAAACAGGCTTAGATCTTTTTCATCGACCTGTGCCATCATGAATTCTCTAAAGGGCGCGATACCCTTTTCAAAAGCCTCTTCGATTGGAATTTTCTCATCCAAATAAGGTTTCAATCCATCGTTGTATGCCTGATTAGCAATCGGACTGATAATAAAAAAAGTTAAGATCAGGGCTAAAGACATCAGTAATTGATTTGGCGGTAACTGCTGGGTTCCAATAGCCTGACGCAAAAATCCGAGGACAATTATCATCCGTACAAACGATGTCATCATCAGAATAATCGATGGAGCCAGAGTCAGCACCGTGAGAAGAATGACAATTTGTAATGTCGCCGAAAGATCGCTCGGATCGGTTGATTGACCAACTTCCAATGATATTTTGGGGATTGCCTGTGCTGATGCCGTCCCGCTCAGGGCGGCCACAATCAAAATGAGAAAGATAGCGGTTTTTACGCCTGTTTTCATATCCTATGAAACCTTTTTAAATCCTATTTATTGAGACGACTCCATGTCGCCCATCTTATGTTAGACCTCTAAAGGTCTATCAGTTTCTTTGGGAATCCAGGGAACATTAAACTTCTTCATTTCAAATGATTTAAGTTTTTCCCTGGCACCGGCAAAAACAGATTTAAAACCTGCTTCCCGTTTGCCAGCTGCACACTCAGAGATGATTTTTTTGGTCTCATCACTGTTTAATTCAGCCAGAACCGAAATTGAATTTTCCGCCACACCAACCAGTACAGCTTTTTCGCCATATCTAATCAGTGACACAGATTTTTTCTGCGCGATATAGGTAGTCTCGAGCGTCTCCAGTAGTCGGTTATCCCTATTGGACGAGAATTTTGATCCCATCATTTTTCTCAGGACAATAAGAAATCCATAAATACCGCCAACCACCGCTACCAACGCCAATATCAGTTTTAACATCGGCCCCACCAGCGATTCTTCATTTTTGGTCGTCAACCCGGATAATTGAGAAGACACTGTTTTATCCTGTGGATTGTCGGCCTGAGCAACTACCACCGCCGCTTTTTCTGTTTCAACTTCATTGGCAGCAACAATTCCAAATCGCGACAGAACAAATGCTGCTGAAACAATAAGAAGAATAATCAGCTTCCAGCCTAATTTTGATCTTGTCTTGTTCATTGCAGATTCTTTATTCTTTCTTCCGGCGAAATAAGTGATGTAATGCGGAGACCAAAATTCTCCTCAACAACAACGACCTCACCGCGTGCCACGCATTTGTTATTCACCAATAGATCAACCGGTTCACCAACCAGCTTTTCCAGTTCGACAACACTACCAGGACCAAGCGCAAGAATATCAGAGATGTCCATTGTGGTTTTACCAAGTTCGATTGAAACCGGCAGTTCCACATCCATCAGCAGATCGATATTTCTTTGGCCTCCACTTGTATTGCTTGATGACAACTGTTGGAAATCTGCTTCTTTCACCTTAGGCTGCTGCTCGGTTGATGTAAAATTACCAACATCCAACTCTCCCACCGCCGCATTGATGGCAGCATCAATCTCTTCCTGACTCATACCATCATCGCCGCCAGCATCCTGATCATCTTCCGAATCTTCGGCTCCCCCCTGTTCGATAGCGTTATCTATCTCCTCCTGACTCAACAATCCGGAACCGCCCGAATTAGCATCAACGTCGTCATCAGATTCGTCAACCATATCTTCCTGATTAAGTAAAGCCGCCTGCTCATCCTGACTTACTTCGGCTGAATCCTCATTTGGAGCATCACCCTCAATTGCGTTTTCTTCGGGTGAACTGGAATCAGCGGCTGGCTCATCCAATACGGCTGCGTCCGGAGCCTTATCTTCAGAAATGTTTTCTTCTTCCAAAGAGGCATTCTCCTGGTCCACATCTAAGCCATTATTTTCATCCATTAACCGCTACTCCTTTCTTATAAAAGAATATATTTCTTCAATTTTACAGGCTTGTCTTCTACCATACAATCCCGGGCGACACAAATATTTTTTCTTTTCGCCAACAATTAGTTCCGATGGTGCGTTTATTTTAGTATCGGTAGTAACAACGTCACCTATTTTCAAATTAAGAAAATCTCGCATTTTTAATTTGGTGCGAGCCAAAATCAACGAGACCGGTATATCAACCTTGCTAATGTTCTCCTTATTGATATCGCGACTCTCGACCAGATTTTTCTTTTTGGTTGCATCGATCCAGCTTTGCGCCGTTAATTTTGTAAGATGTCCCTCAAGAGAAACATAAGGATAACAGATAGTCAGCAAACCGGTCGTGTTAAATAGCTTTAATTGTAAGGATACAACAATAACTGTCTCACCGGCCGGGACGATCCTGATAAACTGAGGGTTAGTCTCAAACGATTTTTGCTCGATTTTAATGGGAACAATATTCTCCCATGATTTCTCAAGGTCACGATATGCCTTGTCGGCAATTCGAGCCGTAACCTTTTTTTCTATTGGAGTTAATTCCCGTTCGATTTCAAGAATCTTTTGTCCGCCGCCAAACATCCTATCGATAAAAGCAAATGTAAGCGTTGGATTAAAATCAATTATGCAGAGCCCCTCCAGAGGTTCGGCCGAAATTGTGTAGGAGCATGATGGCGATACCAGCGACATGATATACTCGGAAAAGTTTATCTGATCGACTGATATCAAATCAACATCAACCATCGTTCTTAGCGTTGCCGATAACGTTGAACCGATCTGCGCCGCCAGGTTGTCATGCATATTCTCCAGCGTTCTGACCTGGTCCTTGGAGACCCGGTTAGGATGCTTAAAATCATAGGTTGCGACCGCACGGGTTTCATCCTGATCCGCAGCCGGGGTCGCCAGTATTGAATCAGGCTCGCTCGCCGAGACGGTGGTCAGGAGAGCATCAATTTCGTTCTGTGACAGGATCTTAGCCAATCGAACAACTCCTTAATTTCCTATTGAAGAACAAAGTTCGTAAAATAAA
>DAOUVS010000315.1 GCA_030667525.1 Candidatus Zixiibacteriota bacterium
CCTATTTCTGCGTCCCATTGTTCGCAGTGATGAACAACTTGATCATTGTCGCCAACATAAACGCCGATTACTTTTTTATTATCAAGTGTACCGCAATCAAAATTTTGCCCACCCGATTCTGGATAAAAAGCAGTCCGGTCTAATATTATTTCAAAATAAGAATCTTTTTGGGTAATAGATCCGACTGCCGCCTCAAATTCAAATAGATATGAATTATTATAATAAAGTCTTTCACTCATTTTTATAAACCAGCCTCTGTTCTATCTTACAATTAATGAAAACAGATAGTTGCATCGACTACTTTTTTAAATAATTATAATTCCAGCGTTACCTGCTTCGGCAAAAATCTTCCCTGATTTTTCGACCTGAATTCTTTTCCAAAACTGATAAGATACCAGAGTTTCTGTCCACTTCTGGCAAATGAGCAAGTCTGCAATAAAACAATTTCTATCATAATCCCAATCAATCCGCCGATTGAGCCAACAACCGTTAATGATAACCACTCTGCCACTAACCAGATAATAAAAAATGGGATATAAGTAATCAGATAAATAATTAGAAGTTTTTTAAGCGATGGTTTAAAATAACCGGAAGCAATCGTTAAAATCTCACGAAAAGGCTTGTCCTGATACGCGGCCGCCGCAGCTCTGGCACAGTCGGAGAAGATAGAAGCGGCCAGAATAATTAATCCCAAAATTATTAATTTACAACCGGTCATTATTATTACCGGCATTCCAACCAGATGCCCCGAGGCCATTCCGATTATATTCACAAAAAACATTCCGGCAAAAAGAAGCAGAATGTAAACAAATATCATCATAACCGTGATCTTAATATGAAAATTGAATCCGAGCCCGCATTCTGCATAAAATGTCCGCCAGTCTATTTTCTCAAACTGACCCGAACCAAAGAGGTAATATAATCCACCGTTAATAAACTGAATTATTGCGGCATAAATAACTGCTCCAACAAAAACAAAAATGAGATACTGAGATAATATTTCACCGCGACCAAAAAACATCTCTGATAATACCGAGAAATCCCAACTGTTTACTAACGATTTTGAAAAAAGCGACGATGACAGCACACCGTTATTCACAAGATAAAACGGAATTACAAACAGCAGTGAAAGTCCGGCCTTGAGAAAAAACAGACCAAACCAGAGGTCTTTTATTTTTAATAAGCGGCTCATCTGCCTGATTGTATCAACCATCTATATTCCACCAACAAAACTTAATAAAGATTCTATCAGAAACATAACTCCAGCCGAAAGTCTGAATCCTGATTTGTTATCTGGATTAACTATCGCCGAATTATTTAATAGGTTCGCATCAATAGCCCATTTATTTTCAGGGTCAACAAGGACCGCAACTGCCGGATAAGGTGCGATTTGAACAATCTCTTCGGTACTATACTGCGGCTGCCATTTATAATCGAGACTGTCCCCGTTAGATAAATACAGGCGATAATCTATTGGATAATTAACTGTTCCCTTCTGATGTAAAACAAAACTTATTTCAGCATCGGTAGAATCAAAGCGATGATTCGACAGATTGGAAATCGAAAAATCAATCGAAATCGGGCTATCAATTAAAATATCATAAATAGCCGCCAGACTGTCTCCCGCTGTTTCAACAATAACATTTCTAAAATCATCCGGTGTTGGATGTGCAAATTTGAATTTTTCAAAATATGTTTTCCAGAATATCTGTGACAAAGAATCGCCCAGCAAATTATCTATCGTTTCAATTGCCAGAGCACCGCGATCATAGACAGTACTAAAATAGCTTTCCCCTCGGTAATATGAATAGCTCGGTTGATTGATCGACGATTCTCCCATAAACAGGGTCATATTTAATCGGTTCATATCCCGCATCGTGGTTTTTAAACCGGCCAGATCAAAAAGATTGGCCGAGTCGCCCCAATACTGCTCCAATATATTTTGTGTAAAGAAATTTGTGACTGATTCATCGAGCCAGGGATGTTCCACCTGATTGGAGCCGATCATACCGTAAAACCATTGATGAACCACCTCATGTATAGTCAGCATATCATAAGCATTTGAAATTGTCGGAGCGCCGCGTGGAGTACTGAGAGATATTAGTGCAGGAAACTCAATTCCGCCCGAAAAACCGATATCGGAAAAAACTATATTTAAACTGTTATAGGCATAGTCACCGACATATTCGGTCATATAAACTATCGAGTTTTCTGCCGCTTGTTTAATCTTTTGTTTGATCGGATATTCGTAGTCGCGGTAATAGATTCTAATCGTATCTGTACCTATAACAGATTCCTCAATAAGATAATCAGGGTCTATGGCAAGTGCAAAATCATGGGCAGGTCCAAATAAAAATGAGTGCTCGGTAGTATTATTGTTCTCTTTTGCATTTATCAGCGACGACCCGGGTCCAACCACCATTAAATCAGATGGCACCAATATTTTGACATCATAAAAATAATAATTACTAACCAATTCAGAATTTCTTGCATAATATGGATGATACCA
>DAOUVS010000118.1 GCA_030667525.1 Candidatus Zixiibacteriota bacterium
AAAGCATACGCCCAGTTTAAAGATGTTGCCGAATCGAGTGAATTGGCGAAATTTAAATCTTCTAGTCGCTTTGCACCGGTTGTTAGATTAATTGATGAAGAAGATCTTTGATCTTTTTGAGTCATACATAAATAAATAGAACCGGTCAGATGGCCGGTTTTTTTTATTGGTAATTTTACCTATTATTTTTTTAAATCTTTTGATATATATTCTGTGTAAAAAGTAGTAGCTATAACGGAGTATTAATATGATTCACAAATATACCATTAATTTTGTTACAAAATATGTTTTGGTTTCCACTGTTCTTTGTCTGGTATTGTTACTGATTTATTCATCAATTGTTAAATCAGAAAGCGGTATTCCCGATATTGCAGATTTTCTTAAAATCGGAAGAAATATCGAACCACAATATGGACAAGATTCAAATGCTATATTTTTCCTTGGTCGTGCGACCGGAACGGTGCAGATATATCGCATTAGTGAAACTGACGGGCCGTACCAGCTAACCGCCTTTGAGGATGGGATCGAGTGGTACAAAATCTCTCCTGATGGTACCAAAGCAATCGTCGGGGCATCATCAGGTGGTGATGAGCAAACACAGTTATATCTGGTAGATACCAAAACCGGCCAAACATCCGCTGTCACCAAAAGACCCGATGTAAAATATGCCTCAGTTTTCTGGCAAAAAGATGGCAAAGGAATTTATTACCGCAGCAATGCGGAGAACCTGAAAGATTTTAAGATATATTACTATGATTTTGAGACCCAAAAAGAATCCCTGTTATTTGATATGGAAGGTAATAATGCCACCGGCGACATATCTTATGGCGGCCAGTATATGATAATTTATCATATGAGCAGCAATATCACCAACGATCTATATCTTCTGAATATCGAAACCGGCAAGTTTCAATTATTGGTGTCAGGCAATGAAGAGATTAGATACAATTATCCTTCGCTTTCTGCCGATAATAAATCTCTTTTTGTAATCAGCAACAACAACCCTGATGGAATAATGAAACTGGCAGAAATAGAGATCGAATCGGGCAAAACCAAATTTCTCTACCCTGAATCCAGACTTAATGTTGAAATCCTTAGTTTTTCTGATAGCCGCCAATATATGTTCTGGACCTCCAACAAAGATGGCTATTCGGATATCAATTTCTATGACTTAGTTAACAGGCAGATCCTGCCGATTCCTGAACTGGCGGGACAAATTACAGATCCTCAGCCATTAAATAACGGGAATTTGATATTCACTTATGATAGCCCCGTCTATACCAGCGATATATGGCAATGGGATTGGCAAACCAAAGAACTTGAGCAGATGACTTTTGCGACCTACGCCGGAATTGACCAGAAACTGTTCACAGAACCAAAGCTGATAAAATACAGATCTTTTGATAGTTTGGAAATTTCTGCCTTTTTATATCTGCCAGCCGATTATGATAATCAACCGATTCCATTTATAATTCGCATTCATGGCGGACCGGCCGAACAGTTCCGGCCTTATTTTGTCCGCAATTTTCAATATTTCATCCTAAATGGATATGGTTTGTTGGTCCCGAATATCAGAGGATCGCTTGGATATGGAAAAGAATTTGCAAATCTTGATAACTACAAAAAACGAATGGATGCCATAAAAGACATCAAAGCCGGAGCCGACTATCTTCTTGAAAATGGATATTCACAGACGGGAGGCTTGGGTATTATGGGACCAAGCTATGGCGGATTCGCCGTTCTGGCATCTATTGTTGAGTATCCTGATCTTTTCTCAGCAGCTATAGACAGAACCGGAATATCTAATTTTGTTACTTATTTAAAGAATACCAAGGGGTATCGTCAATATTTGAGAGAGACTGAATATGGACCATTATCCGATTCGGCATTTCTGGAATCTATCTCCCCTCTTAATAAGGCCCACCTAATTAAAACGCCGTTATTAATTGTACATGGTGAAAACGATACCCGTGTCCCGATTAGTGAGGCCCGTCAGATTATAAAAGCGATCCGGGACAATAATGGAACGGTAGATTCCTTGATTTTCCCTGATGAGGGTCATATTATTTCCAAAGAAACAAACCGGATAGCATTATATCGAAAAGTGGTGGAGTTTTTTGATAAGCATTTAAAAGACAAATAGACAATAATTATCATGAACAAAAAAAGCCCCGCCAAATGCAGGGCTTTTTTGTTTATTTGATTTTTTTAAATATTGTTGTCGATCCAGTAATCAACCGAAAACTTATCTTTCAGTTCTTCTCCCAATCGTGTCGCCTCTTCATATGTTTCCAGATTTCCAATCCTGATCCGGAAATATGAAACATCGTCAATATAAACCTCAGAGACAAAAGCTTCATACCCTCGAGCGATATATTGCTCGGCATCATAATTTGCGGCTAAACGGGTTGTGCCGGAGCCGATCTGAACCGTAAAACCGCCGGTCCCGGCCGCTTCATAGCGACGGCTGGCCAGCTCTTCTTCGGGCGATAAGGTCTCTTCTTCCATTTCGACGGCAACTGCTGCGTTTGCAATTGCCAGACTATCAGAAGCAGCCTTGACAGCTTCGGTTTCCAGAGCTTCCTGTTCCAGCTTATTAACATCGTCTTCGCTTTTGTTACAGCCTATGAAAACTACCAAAACCAAAGCAAATAAGAATACTATAATGGTCCTAATCATTTGACCTCCTATCAATTATAATTTCATTTGTAAAATAAAAGCTTCCTATTAAATGTTTGTCAATATAAAAGAATATCGGCCACGTTTAATGTTTTGTAATAAAATTATTTGAAATTGAAACAAATATGTGATAAGATGTTATAAAATATAGGAAAAGAAATGAAATACAAAAATAATATATTAGATATCATCGGCAACACTCCTCTGGTGCAAATAAGTAACGGAATGCCGGAAAATGGCCCTCTTCTATTGGGGAAAATGGAATTTATTAATCCGTGCACATCGGTAAAAGATCGAATGGCCGCATATATTCTTAAAAAAGCCCTCAAAGAGGGTAAGCTGAAACCGGGCGATACAATCGTTGATAACTCATCCGGTAACGCCGGAGCATCCGAGGCAATGGCTGCTGCCATTCTTGGATTAAAGGCGATTATCACCGTTCCAGCCAAAACCAGTCAGGAAAAAATTGATTTAATCAGAGCTTTTGGCGCCGAGGTTATCGTCTGCCCCGCTGATGTTCCTCATGATGATCCCGATGGCTACTACATGAAAGCTATTCAACTGGCCGAAGAAAATGGTTACTTTCATGTTAATCAGTATCACAGTCAAAACAATGTTGAGTCCCATTATAATTCAACCGGCCCTGAGATCTGGGACGATACCGATGGAAAGATCACGCATCTTATTGCTGGCATCGGCACCGGTGGGACGATGTCGGGAGCGGCAGGATACTTAAAGAAGAAAAACAAAAATATTCAGACAATAGCGGTCGATCCGGTCGGCTCTATGTTTGCCCCATTTTTAAATGATAATAAATTGGTCGAGGCCGGCGCTTACAAAATGGAGGGAATCGGTTCCGACGTCATGACCAAAGCGTTGCACCCCGATGTTATTGATAAGGTTATAACAGTATCTGATGAGGATGCTTTTGCGACCTCAAGGCAAATGGCCAGACAGGAAGGTATTCTTTCCGGCGGTTCTTCGGGAGCAGCGGTTTGGGCAGCAAGACAACTTGCTCCTCAACTTGACCAATCAGCAGTAATGGTAGTTATCATCCCCGATACTGGGGCAAAATATTTAAGTAAATGTTTTAATGATCAATGGATGAAGCAGCAAGGCTTTAAGATTTAGAATTTTGAGGAAAAAATATGAAAAGATTTTCAATGCGAGTAATACTCTTAATAACATTGGTTTTTGCCTCTTTTATTTGCAGTCAGGCTGAGACGCAAGAATCAAAACCGTCAATTTTTTCAGAGGAAGTTTTCTGGGACTTTGGTTTTGTTCCTTTTGATTATGAACTGGTTCATTTTTATGACATTAAAAATAATGGGAATGGAAACTTATATATAACTCATATAGGTAGTAGTTGTGATTGCAGCCATGGCCGCGCTTTGGATACTTTAATTCGACCCGGTGAATCAACAAAAATAAAGGCCACCTTCAGCACCACAGATTACTATGGTAAAAACACTAGAACTCTTACATTAAATACTAATGATCCGACCAACCCCGTTTTTAATCTTGAATTTGTTTCACTGATCGGCGCCCTACCCAAACAGGTTGAGGCGCAGCCCAATGCCCTGTTTTTTCTGCCGCCGCATAAGGATAAAGATGTTAAACTGCTGAATAATTCCGGTTCGGATATCGAGGTGAAAATATATATGGAACCGGATTCAATCTTCACCGTCAGTGGCACGGAACTTGAAATAAAGTCAGACTCATCGGTATCGATTAATGTAACTCCCAATTCAGATTTAAGTGCTGGTACTTACCATAGCAGCTTTTTGGTTGAGTTTGGAACCAAACCGAAGGTCCGGGTTACCGTTCCGGTCAAAATCGTCAGATACTGATTTATTTATGTCATTTATTGTGAATACCCAAAAAAAAGCCCTTGACAAAGGCCTTTTACCTAAGTTATACTAAATAACTTTTGAAAAAGAGTATCGAGGGTGACTCTCTGTGTTCCTGGGTAGTTTCCTAGCCCCCTCTACCCAACCGGAGTAGCGCCCTCTTTTTTTGTGACATCATCCCCTTCCTAAATCCAATCAAAAACGGGCATAATTTAAGAGGTTGTCCCCTAATATTCAGAGTAGGCATTTTTCGGCACAAAAAAAACGCCGCTTAAAGATAAGCGGCGTTTACAAAACAGTTTATACTTAATCTGCTTTTTCAATACATTCGACTGGACAGACCTCGACACAACTCGGACCATCATCCTGATCTTCGCATTCATTGCAGGTATCAGGATTAATCACATAAATGTCACCCTCGGTGATAGATTCGGTTGGGCACTCGGGAAGACAAAGATCACAAGCAGTGCATTCATCAGTAATCTTCAGAGCCATTGTCAATACCTCCAAAATAAAGTCAACATTGCTTTCATTTTCGCGCAAATATAGAAAATTTTATTCAATTGTAAAGGGAAATAATTCCAAAAGCATTTTTTTTTGTGTAAGTCATTAATTTTTGAGAAACATTGCCAGATTTTGATCAAAATCTCAATACTTAATGAATATAATAATAGTCCTTTTCAAAAATGAAAAGATTACTATATTGTTGAAGTACCCAAAATATACTGCCAAATTAAGGAGTCAGATGAAAAATCCAAAGAATCGATGCCAAATGGCGCTAATTATTACCCTGCTTTTGATTTCATCACTGTTTTCAAAAGCCGCAGGGGCTGAAAACAAAATAGTTTTCCTGCAATTCCACATTGACTCCAATTCTATTTTATTGACAAAATCAACTTTGGTCAATGGTGAGTTAAAAAAACCCCGTGTCAAATCATATGGCAAAGAAATCTATTTCGAAATCGTTTCCAAAGACTCGCAGCTTCTTTCTTCCGGCAATATCGAAAACCCACTGGTAAGGAAGTTCGAATATGAGAGCCCCGATAAACCAGGCAAAATACTTCAAAAAATTGTCAACCTTGAATAGGCTGAATTTACCGTTCGTGTTGACTATAAAGATCAAATAGACAAAATAAATTTTTATCGGGCTCAATATGACAGAGATATAAATACTATTAGAAATTCCGAAAATCTGATCGGCTCAGTATCGCTCAGTTCAATAACTGGAGGCGACAATGAGTAGAAGATTTAATATTTCATTTGTTATACTAATTATAGCAGTTTTAATATCCTCAACCGCTTTCTCACAGGGCGTTCTCAATAAAATATTAGATAATGGCCCCAACAATAAGCGCATAAATATTGTTTTTCTTGGCGATGGCTACACATCGGCTCAACAATCGCAATTTGATGCCGATGCTCTCGGTTTTCTAAATTATCTATTCACCATCGAACCTTTTGATAACTATGAGAACTATTATAACGCCTACACAATATTTATCGCATCAAATGCAGCAGGAGTCGATCATCCGGCGACAGGTGTTTACAAAGACACATATTTTAATGGGACTTTCGATAGTTATGGTATAACCAGACTTACTACTATACCACCAAATAATTTTGACGGCAGTTACGCCAATGGTATGGGAAAAGTAATGAACCTGCTGGCGACACATCTGCCTGATTATGATATGGTTATCTTACTATTTAATGATCTCGAATACGGCGGTTCGGGGGGATCGATATCTATCTCATCGGTGCATTCATCTGCTACCGAAATTGTCGCCCATGAGGTTGGACATTCATTTGGCAATCTTGCCGATGAATATGATTACCCCGGCGGCAGTGCCCGTGAAGCGCCCAATGCCACCGCTCAGACTACCCGTGAACTGATTCGATGGAACCATTGGATCCTGCCGTCAACCCCGGTTCCGACGCCGGAAACATCCCCGTATTTTAATCTAATTGGTCTGTTTGAAGGCGCTGTGTATAATCCAACAGGTTGGTATCGGCCAAAATATAGCTGTAAGATGCAATCGCTGGGAGTGCCATTTTGTTCGGTCTGCTCCGAACAATTGATAAAATCTGAATATTCCTACCTCTCGCCCCTGGAATCTTATTCCCCGGTCAACAACGTCATTACAATTCCTGCCAACAGCTCGCAGATTTTTGAAATTATCCCGATGTATCCGACTTTCAATTCACTCGATATCCAATGGTATCTGGATATGGCTCCTCTATCAGGAGAGAATTCAGAAACTCTCGAGATGAGCCTAAACGATGTCAATTGGGGCAACCATACCATTTCAGTTGAAGTCTCCGATAATACTTCATTGGTTATTAATGACCCGTCCAATCTATTAATGGACTCGTTTAGCTGGAATGCCTATTTCGAAGCTGCCGATACTGACAATGATGGATTTACTGATGATATCGATAATTGTCCGGAGATTCCTAATCCCGGTCAGGATAATGCCGATTTTGACGCCCTCGGCGATTTATGCGATCCTTATTGCTGTGCAATTGCCGGTGATGCCAACAATGATTATAATGTTAATATATTGGATGTCGTTTTCCTGATAACCTTCAAATATAAGGGCGGATTAGAGCCAAACTGTCTCTATGAAGGCGATGCCAACACTGATACATCAATAGATATTTTGGACATTGTCTATTTAATCTCGTTTAAATACAAAGGTGGTCCGCCACCAGGATGTTTGTAGAGTTATTGATAAAAATAAATAACTATTGAATTATACAAAGTGAGGTTTCCCTTGAAGAATCCTCACTTTAACAAAATCGTTTTCCTGATTACTTCTTCGTTATTAGTAGAGAATCTTATAAAATAGACGCCAGAGCCGACTTCGTAGCCCATATCATCATCTGCGCTCCACTCAATAAATTGATTCTTGGCGGAAACAATATTCTTAGAATAAACTCTCTGGCCAATAAGATTATAGACCTCCATTTGAATAGGTTGCTGATTAGTCTGAGAAAGACTGAATCTGACCGATGAATTAAATGGATTCGGAAATGGTTGGCTGACATTGAATTTTTCCGGCAAGGTTATTTCATTGTTTCCTATCGATGTCGGATTTTCATTTGAGACTGTTACATGGAATATTTGAGGATAATAATCTCCAGTAGCCTGAATAATAATCGGGCTGTTGATAGGGAATTGTAGATCGATGCCTTCATTGACCCCAATACCAATTTCGGCAGTCGCGCCAACCTCAAGCAAGATAATATCTTCTGATAAAGAAAATAACGAATGATCATATCTTATTGATAATTCAAGATTATTTGTTCCGGTATTCTCCAATAAAATATTATTTTCATTATATATATTTAATTCATAAAGAACCAGATTTTGCGGCTGAATCGTAAAATCAGGGAGTCTGCTTATATCAACAAAAAGAGGTTCGGAAAAAGCCTCGCTCAACATGTCCGCGACTCTGATAGTAATATATCCACTCTGAGATAAATGAAAATTTGCCGTCAATGAATCTTCAGAGGCTGTCCCAACTGTCACTCCGCTTGTACGTATATTTGCACTATCTTCTGAAAATAGCACCTCATAAGATATCATACTACTATTTTTCAATTTACCGAGATCTTCATAAGTTATATGCCAATCTAAAATTTCTAAACCAACCATCGCACAGGCACTTGTAAGCGTAGAATTAAAGCTGGAGTCGTCCATGGGACAAATAAATTGTGTGAAATATGGCGGCTGACTGTTCTCACCTATCATTGGCGAGGTCGGATATCCGGGAAGCCATTCAAGGGCCAGATAGATTTCAAAAATATCATCAACTCCAAAATCGGCGAACCGTTCAATAAATGCCCCAGACATATCGGCATCTTCCGCCAAACTGACATACTCGTACCAGAGATCATCATAATAATTATCTGACACCTTTTCCTTAACCGCTAACCTTATTGGTGAATATTGATCTCCCGGGAGACTAGAAGACATATTACCATTGAGAATATATGTATTCGCACTTTGGATATAGTACGGGGGGGTAAGATCAATAGTTGTGAATATACAGTACTGCCGATCATCCTTCGAGGGTATTACCCCTCTTTTTGGAATTATTGTATTGTTTCCAATATTTTTTACATATCTGCCTGGATGAAACCAATATAGCTCGAAGCCGCCACTGCCGTCACTGTAGACTATGGGAGAAACAGGAGATTCAATCTCCTCCGAATAGGTTTTGAAA
>DAOUVS010000040.1 GCA_030667525.1 Candidatus Zixiibacteriota bacterium
CCAAATTGCGACAAACGAAAAATCTATTAATCTAATACTGATATAAATCTTAGGTGCTCAAAGAAGGAGATATATTTTGATAAATATCAGTCCCTCATATTAAATATAACCGCTATTCCTATTGGGTCAAGTAAAAAGTTGAGGCGGGAGCTTATTGCAGCATTTTTCACTTGAAAATTAAACATCTTTTGGGTAGAATGTGGCAGAGGAGAAACTTATGCCGGCAAATTTGCCACCACAATATTACGTTCTTGACCGCGAATTTAAAAAGGAGCGCGATCCTTTTGAGAGACTTCGGTTAGCCAAAGAACTTTTGACGATGATGCCGAAACATAAAGGGACCGACAAGCTTCAGGCCGAAATGAAGGCCAAAATCGCACTTCTTCGGAAAGAGACTGAAGGTGGCGGGAGTAAAAAACATGGTGTCCGCAGGGTTGACCCATACTCCCATTTTGATAAGGAAGGTGCCGGACAAATTGTTCTGATCGGTCCGCCAAATTCCGGCAAGTCGAGTATTCTCGATGCAATGACCAACTGCAACCCGCCGATTGGCGATTATCCATACACAACCCGTTATCCAATGGCCGGGATGACGATGTATCAATCGGTGCCGCTGCAACTGATTGATACCCCGCCGATATCAGAAGAGACATTTGAGAATTATATTCCAAATCTTATTCGTCAGGCTGATATATCGATTATTGTCGTTGATGTTTCTGACGTCGATTATGAAGACCAACTCAAAGTGTTTTTCTCTCGTCTGGATGAAAAGAAGATTGTACTATGCCACAAAATCCCTGACGAAATTGAGGACGCAAGATTTTGTTACAAAAAGGCGATACTTGCGGCGCATAAATATCTTGATGAAAACGGGGAAGAAGGACTGGCGAAGCTGAAAGAGCTTTATAAAGAATTTGTAATAGTGCCAACTTCTATCCTTGATGATGACGCCATGGAAAATCTAAAAGCGGCGATTTATAAAATGCTTGGTATTATGAAGGTCTTTACCAAAAAGGTTGGACATGAACCTGATTTCAACGATCCGGTGATATTACCAATCGGCGGTACTGTTGAAGAGGCCGCTTATGTTCTGCACAAAGATTTCGCATTAAAACTTCAGTATGCCAAACTCTGGGGTGAGGGGCGGTTTGAGGGACAAAAAGTTAAAAACAATTACGTACTGGCCGATGGTGACATAATCGAGTTTCATATTTAATAAAATGACGAAAGTAATTGTAATCGGCGGCGGTGCTTCGGGTTTGATGGCGGCTGGGATAGCAGCTCAAAACGGTGCCGAGACTATTATTTTTGAAAAGAAACTTCGCCCTGGGCGGAAACTACGAATCACCGGAAAAGGCCGCTGTAATTTTACTAATATAATCGAACTAAAAGAATTTTTAGACCATTTTGATTCGGGGTAGCGGTTTCTTAGGCAGGCGTTTGCCCGCTTTTTTGCCGATGATCTGATCCAGTTTTTTAATCAGCTTGGTATCAAAACTGATTCGGAACGGGGTGGACGGGTTTTTCCGGTTGATAACGATGCGGGCAAAGTTGTTGATGCTCTCGAAAGTTGGGTGCATCGCTGCGGCGCCACCGTTCGTACCAACTCCAGTGTTGAATCGCTTTTAACAAAAGATGGTTGCATCATCGGTGCTCAGGTACCACGAAAAACACAGGCTATTATTAAAGCACCATATTCAAGCAGCTCAAGAAAAAGCCGGAATGATTCAAAACTTTACCAAGCCGATGCGGTTATAATTGCAACCGGCGGATTGTCATATCCGGCGACCGGTTCGACCGGTGATGGCTACCGGTTGGCAAAAGATGTCGGTCATACAATTATCCCGACGCGGCCATCGCTGGTCCCAGTTAAAACTTCTGGTGAAACTGCTCAACAACTTCAGGGATTAAGTCTCCGTAATGTTGAGGTCTCATTATATGTTGATAATAAAAAAGCGGCCAAAAGATTTGGCGAGATGTTATTTACGCATTTTGGTTTATCCGGTCCGATCATTCTTTCGCTGAGTCGTCAAGTTGTTGAAGAAATTCAGCTCAAGAAAAAAGTGGAGATCTCAATTGATCTGAAACCGGCTCTTGATGAACAAAAGCTCGACATGCGTTTACTTCGAGACATTGAAAAAAACGGAAAGCAGAGATTCAAAACCTTGCTTAAGGAACTATTGCCTCGGAAACTTATTCCGGTCTGTTGTGATTTGGTAAAAATTGATCCTGAGAAAATTGGTAATCAGATAACATCCGATGAGCGGAAACGACTGGGACGCTGGCTTAAAGATTTTCGTCTTGAAGTCAATGGCTTTCGCTCTTATGAAGAAGCGATTGTCACTGCCGGTGGGGTAAGTACAAAAGAGATCAATCCGCGGACAATGGAATCGAGAATAATTAAGGGATTATATTTTGCCGGAGAGGTGATCGATATTGATGCCGATACCGGGGGGTACAATCTTCAGGCCGCCTTTTCCACTGGTTGGCTCGCCGGAAAGTCAGCGGCAAAATAAGACAGGGGAGATTAAAATCATTTAGGGATGTTTACGAAAAATGGGCTACCTTTTACTCCACGACCTTCAATCTCCACGACCAGTGGTAAACGGCATAAAACCATGAACAGGAACGTACAATTACAATCATGCCCACCTTTTTTTGAATCGTAAATAGACGGTTTATACGATTTCAAATCATTCGTTAATACTTTTTTGCCCTTAAAATTATTGTAGGCGTCGAATAAAACGCGAAAGGATACATTAATAGTAGAACTAAGGCGTTTATAAGAGATCGCTCTATTGGTGAGCGATTTAATTATTGATGTTCCACCTCCTGGATTCTGTAGCACCGTGCCAACAGGGATGACACCTTTCACCAACAACCTGAATGTTTCTAAATCCATATCCTCTCCTATTGTTACCAAACTATTAAATGCATAATATTCAGATAGACCAGCCATTTCAGATGTTTAACAACTTCTCACAAAGTCAACCACAGCATTACAAATCATAAAGTCAATCTATTTATCCAATTAATTAGCGATTTGAACAATTTGCAGAGGCTGCAGACGGGGAGGTCTGCAGTCCACAAGTGATAGTATTATTTTACTATATTCAAAAATTTATTTTCCAATATTCTCTTTCACCCAGTTTTCCAGACCGCCGATAATTATTAACTCCTGTGCGGCGGTACCGACCGGGCCAATACCATACTCAACCCCATCGGCAACCACAGTCGATTTTGCGAAATCAACTTTTGCTTCAATCCCAGTGCGAACCGTCAGCTTATCTTCGCCATAGGCGATTTTTAAATCATTGACCAGTTTCGGAATCTCTATTACCAGATAACCATTATTGATCGCGTTACGTTTGTATGTCTCCGAAAATGATCCAGCCAGGAGTAATTGAATCCCGCGATATTTTAATGCCGTCGCTGCCTGCTCACGCGAACTGCCGGAACCAAAATTAAAACCGCCAATCAGAATATCACCTTTTTTGCTCAGTTTGACAAAATCAGGATCATAGTTTTCCATGACCACTTCGGCTTGTTGTTCGGGAGTGAAATCATCGATATAGGTGTACTTACCGGGGAAGATACCATCGGTATTCAGATTATCCTGATAGCAAAAGATTAACTCACCTTTGATTGTCTCCGGGAAACCGTCCAAGATTTTTACCTTGCCTGGAGTTTTGGCGGTTTGGCCAGAAACTTTTTGTTCAGCTTTGATCGCCGTATCTTCAAATTCATCAGGAACATCAAATTTCCCCGCAATAGCTGAGGCGGCCACAACCGCGGGGGAGGCGAGATATGCTTTGGCCGATTTGGAGCCCATGCGACCCTTGAAATTTCGATTAGTGGCCGAGATACCGACTTCATTATCACCTAGTAATCCTTGACCGAGTCCGATACAGGGACCGCATCCGGGCGGAAGCGGAATCGCACCGGCCTCAACAAGTGCCTGCCAGTCGCCCCGTTTTTCAGCTTCGGCTTGTACCTCGCTGGAAGCGGCAGCCATGTAAAATTCGACACCCTCGGCAACTTTTTTGCCCTTAACAACGGCGGCGGCATCGGCAATATCTTCAACCCGGCTGTTGACACATGAGACCAGATAAGCCTTGTTGATCTTAATGTTTTTTTCGCGCATTTCAACAGCCGGAGCAGTGACTTTAAGATTATCCGGTCCGGCAATATATGGTTGCACCGAATCAAGACGAATTGTAATCTCACTTGCATAAAAAGCATCATCATCGGCCTGAATCGGATTATCAATAAGGTCCTGAATTCGATTTTCATTAAGACGGGGATGAGTACCGTTGCCATTTTCATCTGATGGGACACCGGCCAAACCGCGTTTAGCGACAAACTCGGCGCGATCCTTAAGCCAGCTAATAGTTACCTCATCGCAGGGGAACAATCCAGCCAGCGTACCCCACTCGGTCGTCATATTGGCAATAGTTAAACGCTGATCAATTGAAAGTCCCGCTATTCCGTCGCCGCCAAATTCAAGGGCATGGTTGAGAACTTCATCGTTATTAAAAAATCCACACAGGGCAATAATGACATCTTTACCGGTGACACCTTTTTTCAGTTTACTGACCAGATTAATTTTGGCAATCGGCGGCACCTGCCACCAGGTCCGTCCGGTCGCCCAGATAGCTGCGGCATCGGTGCGTACTACCGGTGTTCCAAGACAACCGAGACCGCCATACATATTGGAATGGCTGTCAGAGGCGACCGCCATCCCGCCCGGCCAGACATAACCTTCCTCACACATGATCTGATGACCGATTCCACGTCCGGCAGGGTAGAAGTCAACCCCCATATCTTTGGCGAATGCTTCGATCGATGCGTACTTCTTCAGATTTTCTTCGCTGGTGTCCTGAATCCTGTGATCAAGAGCAAACATCATCTGTCTCGGGTTCGCCATTTTGGTCGCGCCGATCGCCTTGAATTTATTCATCACCGCGCCAGTGTTATCATGTGTTAAAATATGGGCCGGTCTGATTGAAATAAAATCACCGCTGTGAACGACATGATCCTTTTCCAAACCAACGGCAAATCGCTGCGTTATTTTTTCGATTAAATTTTGTCCCGCCATATCAAAATCCTTTAAATATAATATCAATTATCAAATATCGTTTTCGGCCGGATATATATCAGATTCCGACCAAAAAGTAAAGACCGCTTTTGGCCAAATTTTAACTAATATTTTGGGCAAAACAGTTTCTTTAATTATACTTTTTATGTGATTATCATAAGCCAATTACTGCCTTGACGAAACCACCATATCTTCATATATTTATGAGAATATAAAAACCTGATTCTATCAGGAAACATCAAAGTGTGGGAGCATAAAAGATGAAATCAAAATTTATTATTCTAATATTATTAATCGTCCTGACCGCAACTTTATATATCGCCTGCGATAGATCACCGGTTGATTCACAGGATGATCCACCAGAAGCTGAATTGATTAGTCTTAATCGTGGCGATTGGACCAAATCATCCAAACCGGCTGGCCTTGACCAGACAAATCCGCTCGGCAAGCTGATCTGGTATAATCCTTACAGCCTGACGCCTTCAGATGAAATATGGGATTCGGAAACGCAAGTCGGCGCATCTGCCACCAATACTTTCTGGATGGAATACAATCCGAGCGATACCGGCACTGTTTCCGGAAGCTGGGCCGGAATTATGCAGAGTGTAAGGATTGCCTTGGCTCGTGAGGATACCGCGCAATATCTGGAACTTTGTATGTATGGCAATCGCGGTATAATACATATTGATATGGGCAGTATTTCGGAAGATATAAATGGGAATGGAATGCTGGATACTGAGGATAAACAAGATCCATATTCGCTTATCTCGAACGGAATTATCGATCAGGGTGAAGATTGTGGTTTGGATGGCCTTTTTGATAATGATGAACCGGGTTATGATGAAATGAATAATCCTGATCCCAACGGCGACAACTGGTATTACAATGGGTGGGGGATTATTGGCAATAATGATGATGGTGGCGTATATGATTACAGTCATATCAATGGCACCGAAGGTAATGCCTACGATCCGACCAAATATGGACGTCCGGACACGGAGGATTTGGATAATGATGCTGGTCTTGATAGTCAAAATTCATACGTTTCGTACAAAATTGATCTTGAAGAAACCGATTTTTTTGTGTCTGGCTCCAATTATAATGGCTGGAAAACCTATCGCATACCATTAAATGATTCGCTTCTTGCCGATACAATTATTAATCCCGGTGATTTCCCTTTCCCAATAGGATCAAGATTACTATATGTCAGAATATGGCTTGAGTCTCAAAGCGATGAACCTTTTGAAATTGGGATTGCAGCAGTAGATTTTGTTGGTTTTAAGGAACCGGGTGAAATGGGCTTTATTCCCAAAGAGTATACTATACGAGATTTTCAATATGCCTATGGCCGTATTTTTGATCTGGGCAGAACGGTCTACAATCATGATGAACCAAGTGAGTATGATTTTATCCCGGGTGATTCAATTATATATATCGAAGTTTATAAAAGCGGCCGGATAGGGCCTGATCCTGATCCGGCGGCGCCTTATGCCGATTTATATGTCGATCTGGATGATACTTCAAATTATGTCAATGAAAATGCAAAAACGAAAGTGCATCAGATTGGTCCAACGGAATATGTGATACATCCTACTGAACATTGGATACTTTTTAATACAGCCAATGGAGGTTCTCAGGATCTTATCGGTTATTTCATGATAGTGAAACGCGCAAGTGGGAAAATTGATACTGTCGGTAGTGTGACGGAGGAACCTTATCAGTTAAAATTACTAAGAAATAATAATGTATTGCCGAGTTTCGTAACCTGGAACTATGAATGGCGCAATGTTTATTCTTTACAACGCCAAATTATGGATCTTAAGAGTTTGGAAATTAATATATATAAAGGCGGAATTGGCACAGAAAACTCAGGCGAGAATTTGGATCATCAAAATGGGGTTAAATATATCAAAATTTTAGGTTTGGATCGATTTGACCGTAATGGAAATCGTGTTCCAGACGGATTAGTTGATGTGTATAGCACAATAGTTGATCCATATCGCGGTTTATTATTTTTTCCCGACAGAAAACCGTTTGCCAGTGCAACAGAATTTGTTGAAGGCGTTGTTCTTGATCCTCAAGTTAATGAGATATATGATCTGCCATATGGACACTCAACTTTAATCCAGTCCACCAAATATTATATCAAACTCAATTATCTCATATATGATTACATCAAGTAATGTCTTTTCCCCATCCGCCGATAATATGATAACTGTGTGAAATTGGGCAAATTAGGCCTTTTGTGGCAATATTTTTCTCTTGCAAATCGGCCTTTATGACGTATATTTATTAGGTTACACGTTTACAGACTACCGACCACAGGTTACTATAGCTATTTGAGGAAAAAATCGACAATATAGGACATATATATAGAGGTGTAAATGTATAAACGACTGACACTTACAATATTAGCTTGTTTTCTGATCACTTCTTTTGCTCAGGCCGAACGATATGTAGTCAAAGCGGTTATTAATGATTTTGATCTTTCCATAGAAGAATCGACCCCGGATAAAACCGTAATTGACTTCAAAATCGGCGCCTATGACCGGATTCCGGTTGAAATAAACGGGGAAACCTATTATCAGATCAGCTTTGAAGAAGGCAGTAATTTGATGGTTGAGGGTGAACCGTCGCTTCCGCGAATCTCCAAAAGTATCATTATTCCCGATTATGCCGAAGTTCAGATAAATATCTTGTCTTCTGAATATGTTGATATCCCGGAAACTCCGATAGCGCCATCAAAAGGTGTTATTTATCGTCAAACCGACCCGACCTCTATTCCATACACGTTGGGACAAATATATAATACAAATCTGTGGTACCCCAGCCAGTTGGCAGGTTTAAGCCGTCCCTTTATCATGCGTGATTACCGCGGAACAGTAGTTGAACTGAATGCCTTTCAGTATAATCCGGCGACAAAAACTTTGCGCGTTTATACTTCCGTTACTGTCGAAGTTGTGACGGTTGGAACAAGCAGTATCAATATTATTGAAAATAGAAAACCGGCGACAATCATTCCTGAATTTGATCAGCTTTATGAGCGGCGTTTTATCAATTATAAACAACAGACTATTATTCAACCTGCTCCTGTTTTATCCCTATCGCGTTCTTCTTCGGTTGGCGATGCCGGCGATATGTTAATTATTGTGAATGACTTTTTCCACAACGGTGTATTGCCGCTTAAGGCATGGAAAGAACAAAAAGGTATCAGGACGACTGTTGTTGATGTTTCCACTATCGGCAACAATGAAACCGCCATCAAAGCATACATTCAAAGTTTTTACGACGACCCCGACTATAATCTCGGCTGGGTTCTTCTGGTTGGCGATGCGGCAGAAGTGGCACCTGCTTATGTTGCAATTGGCGCGTCTGATCCGAGTTATTCAAAACTGGCTGGTGATGATGATTATCCCGAAATTTTTATTGGCCGGTTTTCAGCCCAAAGCGCGAATGATGTAGAAACGCAGGTAACCAGAACGATTGATTACGAGAAGAATCCCAGCGGAACCGATTGGTTTCATAAAGCAACCGGGATAGCCTCGGATGAGGGTGCCGGTATCGGTCATGACGGCGGCGAGATTGATTACGAGCATATGGAATATATTCGGCAGGATTTACTTGGATTTACCTATACCGTTGTTGACCATATCTATGACCCGGGTGCTTCGTCTTATCCGGTGACAGCGGCCCTAAACGAAGGTCGCGGCTTTGTTAATTATACCGGGCACGGCAGCACAACCTCATGGACCACCACCAATTTTAGCACCTATCATATTAATCAACTGACAAATGACAATATGTTACCTCTGGTAATAAGTGTCGGATGTGTCAATGGAAATTTCACCGGAACCGCTGTTAGTTTTGCCGAGACCTGGTTGCGTGCTACCAACGTCGGAGTTGCCACCGGAGCTGTTGCCGCATACATGTCTTCAATAAATCAATCCTGGGCCCCGCCGATGGAAGCGCAGGACGAAATAGTTGATTTATTGATTGCCAAAGAAAAAACCACTATTGGCGGGTTATGTTTTAATGGCTCTGTTAAAATGATGAATGAGTACGGAACTGCCGGTGTCGAAATGTTTGATACCTGGCATATTTTTGGAGATCCGTCGGTTTTGATGTGGAGCGATACTCCCTCACCATTAAATGTATATCATAATTCCTCGATACTATTTGATCAGGCCGAATTTAACCTTGAAGTTGTTGGTGAAGTTGGCGCGCTTTGCGCCCTCTATGCCAATGAAGTTCTTTACGGTTCGGCCTATACCGATATTAATGGACTGGCCGCAATTGCAGTTGACCAGGAATTTCCCGCCGGAGGAACTGTTACTCTGACCGTCACCGCTTTTAATGGGTTGCCATATATTGTCGATCTTGCTGTCACCAGTTCGAGCGGCGCCCTGGTTGCCTATGACCTTAATTCAGTGAATGATATTTCCGGTAATAATGATGGTCTGGCCGATGCCGGTGAATCAATACAGCTGGGGATGCAGCTTGAGAATATTGGTCCGGGAGATGCTCTCGGAGTCGAAGCAACATTATCAACAAGCGATGCTTATATAACAATCAATGATGACTTTGAAATATTTGGTGATATCCTGGGAGGGAATGGAACTTCCTTTGTTGCCGACGCCTTTGATTTCGACATTGATGTCAATACGCCCGATAATTATTTTGCTTCATTTCATGTCGAAATATCCGGTACCGAACCAGGCACATGGTCATCCGATTTTGCAATACTGATTCATCGCCCCAATCTTGGATTTGTATCAATTACTGTAAATGATGCAACCGGTAATGCCAATAATGTTCTTGACCCGGGCGAATCGGCTGAAATTGTCGTATCGATTGACAATGCCGGTACCGGTCTAGCCGGTGCCGTTACAGGCATTTTATCTGCGTCCGATCCGTTTATTACAGTCGATGATCCCAATGGTTCTTTTGGCGATCTCGCTGCTAACGGCGGAGTTGGCGATAATCAATTTGATGCATTTATTGTTTCTGCCGATCCTTCATCGTTAACCGGGTATCCGGTTACATTGGATTTAGATTTAACCGATGGTAATGGTTATACAACCACGTTAAATATAGAAGTTGTTGTCGGAGACCGCGAAGTATTCTATTCTGACGATTTTTCGATTAATAAAGGATGGACCGGATTAGGCGGCAATGCCGAATGGACCATTGGCCCTGCTACCGGCGGCGTTGGTGATGATGCCTATGGCAGTCCCGACCCCGCATTTGATACCAGTCCAACCGAAGACAATTGTGTTTTAGGAAATGATCTGGAACCTGGTACCGGAGGTGACTATAACTCCCAAATTCCTGATACCAACTGGGTCGTCTCTCCAATATTTGATTGCACCGATTATATTAGTGTGCAATTAACTTTTAATCGCTGGCTTGGAATAGAAAGTTACCAATATGATAATGCTTTTCTTGAAGCGTTTGATGGTACAACCTGGATTACAATATATGCAAATTCCGAAACAGTTGAAGATGTTGCCTGGCAGGCAGTAACCTTTGATCTCTCGGCAGTGGCCGATAATAACCCCAATTTTAGACTCCGATTCGGTCTGGGAAAAACCGATACTTACTGGAATTATTGCGGATGGAACATCGATGATTTGATTTTAAAAGGTTATTACCGGGGTGAAACCGGAAACCCAGGTTTTGCTTTTGATCCGGAATCATTATTTGCCGCTGCTTTTCCAAACTATTCTGGTAAAGATACTTTGCATGTTTCCAATAATGGGGATGCCATTCTCAGGGTAAGATTAACCGGCAGCGAAAGCTGGATCATACCACCTGAAGAGCTTATTATTGTTCCGGTTGATGGTTCTGTTGATGTCGAAGTAACTCTTAATGGAACAGGACTTGTGGCCGGTGAGTACAATGGAACCATTAATTATTCTTCCAACGAACGTGATTTTAGAAACGGTACCATTCCAGCTACTCTAACAGTAATGCCTTCGTATTTGTGCGGAGATGCCGATTCGAACGGTGCCTTAAATATCCTTGATATTGTTTTTCTTATCAATTATAAATATAAGGATGGTCCGATTCCAGAACCTCCGGAATGCGGAGATGTGAACACCGATGGAGATATAAATATTCTCGACATCATTCTTATTATAAATTCCCTCTCCACAGAGGGTCAGGACCCGCACTGTATTCATAGTTTTTAAAATTATTTTTATTAAAAATGGACAGTCTTTTAGGACTGTCCATTTTTTTAGGTGAATGATATGCGCTCAACTATTAAGATTGCTGTATTTTTTATTTTTATTACAACTATATCACTTGTTGCCGCAACATCGGCAGAAAATGAGCAATCGCTTCCAATTGGATTAACCGCTGAGGAAAAACTTCGCCTGCATGAAATCGGCCGTAATCATATTGTAACCTCAGCGCCAACCGGTGAGATAAGGAATCCGGCCGAATGGGAACCATCCGAAGGTGTTATCATCAGGTATCCGCTCGGCTTGCCGGTTGAATTGGTCGTAGAGATGGCCGAAGATATTATTGTCTATACAATTGTTTCGTCAGGTTCTTATGCCACTGCGGTTAGTTATTTGACTTCTTCCGGAGTCAATATGAGCAATGTTGAATTTATTATAGCGCCGACCAATAGTATTTGGACGCGCGATTATGGCCCCTGGTTTATTTTTGACGGGTTCGATCAGCTTGGTATTGTCGATCATATCTATAATCGCCCCCGACCCGATGATGATCTAATTCCCGGTGTTATCGGAGCTGAGTGGGGCGTTCCGGTTTATGGATTAGATTTGATCCATGCCGGCGGCAATCATATGTCAAACGGACTGGGAATGTCGATGTCTACTGAATTGGTTATTGACGAAAACCTGACTAAAACTGAACCTGAAATAGATGCCCTGATGCTTGATTATCTCGGAAATGATTATACCGTTCTGGGATATATCGAGTATGGCGGGATACATCATATCGATTGCTGGGCTAAATGTTTAAGTCCCTCAACAATAATGGTAAAGGATGTACCACCATCTTCGTCAAGTTACGATCTTCTTAATCAGCGTGCCGAATATTTATCACAGCAGCTTTCACCCTGGGGCAAACCGTACTCAATTGTCAGAGTAGACTGCCCGACTGGAACTGCCTATACCAATTCGATTATTCTTAATGATAAAGTATTTGTGCCACTTTTTGGCGGGGGATATGTATCGGACGATGCTGCTGCTTTGGCTGTCTATGAGGCGGCGATGCCCGGTTATGAAATTCTTGGATACTACGGCAGTTGGTACAGCAACGATGCTATTCACTGTCGTGCCATGGGTGTCCCTGATCGGGAGATGTTGTATCTTCACCACATCCCGATTTATGTTACCGATAATACCGTTGATGATTATCTGCTGTCGGTAAAAATAAAAGATCTGTCCGGTACCGAACTTATTTCCGAATCGCTCGATATTTATTACCGGTTAAACGGTACTGGAGGATATGTTGCCTCCCCATTGGCCTCAACCGCCGTGGCCGATTCATTTATTGGATATATCCCGGCGCAATCTTATGGTACCGAAATATCTTATTATATCTCGGCCGAGGATAATTCTGGTCGCGTGGAAACACATCCTTATATTGGTGAATCCTGGGCTCACCGGTTCAAAGTTAATTATGCACCTCAAATTATATCTGCAGATTCTTTTTTGATTAAAGCCCCCGGTCAGTTTGGATTTTTCCCTGGCATTGATGATATCGATGATCCTACTCATCAGATTATATATACCGATTATCCCCAATGGATGTCGGTTAGCAACGATTCTCTTGTTGGTCCCATGCCGGAAGAGAATATTGTATTTAATATTTCAGTCGAAATTTCTGATAATTATTATTCTGATAATCAAGCCGTAAAGATAGTGTTGTACCTTTGTGGTGATGTTGATTTTAATAATGATATCAATATTCTTGACATTGTATTTTTGATTAATAACAAATACAAAGGCGGCCCCGCTCCTGTAATAATCGAATCGGCCGATGTTGACAATTCCGGGACGGTTAATATTCTGGATATTGTCTATCTGATAAACTTTAAATACAAAGCTGGTCCGAACCCGATCTGCCATTAATCAAAATTATTGCAGGTCCTTTTCATTCCATAATTAATCGACCGAGAAATTCGGGACCATAACGCCATGGTATTTGCCAGTGAGCGGCGTCATTAAGGCGCGGTTGTTTGCGCATCATGTTCAGTCCCCAGAAATTATCCTTTTTTATAGTCGTGCCAAATTGAGCCAGAGGAAGTCTTAATTCCATCGACCAATAGTTTTCGCCAATTTTAGTTTTGACATCATATTCGCAGTTCCATGACTCATCACTCTCAAAGTATCCGCTGGCATTAGGCTCCATCTTTTGGTCAAATATATAACCATTGGGATTAACATAAATCAAATACATCTCATCTTTATTGGGATCAGGCTGAAATATATAACCTACGCAGTCATCGCCATAAACAGCACCGTCATGCTCTTTTATGTCGGCCATAATAGATTTTATATCTGAATCGGCACAATAAGATGCCAAATAAAGATAATTATCGTCGTAAGCAAAACAAAACTTGACCGAATCAGTTTTTGGAGTTGTACCATCGTATCCTAAAAAATGGGTTATACCGTTTTGCCATATTTCTTCTTTAATCTTTCCGTCGATTTTTGGTTTTTTATCTGCTTTATGACAAACCGTTTGTTGGGCGATTGGTAGTGCTTTTGTTGTCTGAGCTGTTTTACCAGCCCCATAAGGAAAATTCAGTGACAACTCTGGCAACGGATACAGCGTTTTCTGATTTTTGATAGTGAAATAAAATGTTTCTGATGAATCCGCAGCAATGCTTATCGGTTTGTTCGTTGGTTCAATAAACCACTCGTTAGGTACGTCCCATTTTAGTGTATCTTCAAGTCTGAATTCCTTGCTGAAATTATTAATGACAACTTCATAAGATGCAACACCGGAGTAATTGTTTTCAGAAATCAAAAATGGCTGACTAAAAGAGATACAATTTGTCTCAACATTATATATAAATTTATTCTCTTCAGCGGTGACCTCATCCCAGGGCAGCACCGCGCCCATTTTTATCGGAGCAATAGAAATTGCTTTATCATCTACCGTCACCCAGACAAAATGATATTCCAATCCGGTCGGCCCGGGACCGGCAGTTCCGGCTCCGGAACTGCCGACATTGGTGTATAAGATATTATCATATAAACCGCTGAAATATTTATGATAATGACCCGAGAACACCGCATCGACTCCATATTTTTTAAATAAAAAGTGCAGACTATCCGGATTACCTTCAACAACCGTTGTTTCCCAGAATGGTTTGTGGCAGAAAACAAAACTCTGTCTGGCGTCAGCATTCTTTTCCAAATCATCTTTTATCCAGTCCATTTGTTCTTTGGGCAGTTCATTGCTTGATGACCAGCGACTGTTATCGAGGACAATAATATGTATTCCCTGATAATCAAACGAATGGTAAGGCGGTCCGATATACTCCTGATAAAACGATTCCATAAAACCGGTTTCGATATCATTGTTACCCGGCGTGTAATAAATCGGCATGGAAAAATGCGAAACAATTGATAAATATTCGGTCCATTTGTTGCGCAATCGTTCCTCATTATTTTCCGGCCCCTCGATCATATCCCCAACCGTAATCACAAAATCCGGTTTCATTCTTTCGATTTCTGCCACAATCTGTTCATAAATACCCGGTATTGCTCCTCCAGTCCGGTCGCCAATAACGGCAAAACGGATCGTATTATGCGTTTTGGAGATACCTTTGTCTGCCTGTGAAAAGGCATTTGAAAATGATAATATTAAGATAACTCCAATTGTCAAAGTGAGTATAATTCGCCTCATAATTACCTCCGGATATTATATTTTTTTATGGTAATGATGAAAATTATACTTTATACATTGAAAATCAAGATAAAACTTTATTTGATTCAAAACGATCATATATAAAGGTAATTTAAAGTTCTTCCGACAATTATATTATGATTGACAGAATCCAATAATGTGTTATATTCATTAAAGTTACAGCGATTACACACCTTCTGTACTTTGTTTTTGGGTATAAGTTACGTATTAAGTTTATATGGCAATTATTATTAACTTTATAGCGGGGAAAGAATGAAAACTATCACCATCACCTTGGCTCTCGTCTTATTGACAACAGCAATTTGTCTCGGCGGGCAAACTGAAGAAAAATTTTATGGTCAAAACCTTCTCAGGAAAAACCCGAATGTCGAGGTTTACCGAGAAAATGCTCTTGGTATCCCGGTTCATGTTGAGGGCAACCTGGCCGCATCAGTTAGAAGCGGCGATAAAGTTGCCACCGTTATTGAGTTCTTTGAGAATAACCGAGGCGCCTACAAAATAGACTCGCCTGCCGAAGAACTGATTGTCAAGAAATCAGAAGAAGATAATCTTGGGATGACTCATATCCGTTTTGATCAGTATCACCAGGGAGTGAGAGTGGTTGGCGGAGAAGTTCTGGCCCACTTTAAAGCATCTGGTGAAATGCGAACAGTAAACGGAATATATGAAGCTTATATCGACCTGGATGTTACTACTCCTTCGGTATCCGATTTATCTGCCGTCGAAATTGCCCATGATGAGCTTTTGGGTTTCTTTGGTGAAACCAATCCAGGTTCGCCCGAATTGGTCGTTTTCCCATGGCAGGGGACACATTATCTTTGCTGGCGGCTATTATTGCTTTCCGATACCCCGATGGGTCGCTGGGAATATTTTATTGATGCCACTAATGGTGATGTCGTCTATAAAGCGAATCGGATCATGGATTCGGACGCTATCGGCACCGGAACCGGTGTTATGGGTGAAACCAGAGATCATATTGACACCGATTACAATGGTAGCAATTATTCAATGATGGATTATACTCGGCAGCTAAA